>JBLHHU010000110.1:0-10590 GCA_047615735.1 Kiritimatiellia bacterium
AAAGGATGCGCGACGATCGCCCACCCGACGATGCCCCGACCCGCGTCACATCCGGCACCGCCGACAGCAAGGACTCCGTATACGGATGCGCAGGTGCGCCAAACAAGGCCGACACGGGTCCGCGCTCCACAACGTGCCCCAAATACATGACGAGCACGGACTCACACATATACTGAACCGTTGCGAGGTCATGGGAAATAAACAAGATCGTCAAGCCAAGGTCCTGCTGCAGTTCTTTAAGCAAGTTAAGGATTTGCACCTGGACGGAAACGTCGAGCGCAGACACCGGTTCATCCGCAATAAGGACAGAGGGCTCGACCGCCAATGCGCGTGCGATGCAAACACGCTGGCGCTGTCCGCCGCTGATTTCATGCGGATAGCGCGACGCCAATCGCGACGCCAGTCCGACACGATCCAACAAGCGCGGGACCATGGCGGCGGCTTCTGCGTTGTTGTTCGCCAATCGGTGAACACGCAAGACTTCTGCAATGGCGGGCCCAATGCGCATACGTGGGTTCAAGGCCCCCAAAGGATCCTGAAACACCATCTGGACAAAACGTGCGTAGGCGCCACGACCATCGCTGAGCCGTGATGGCAAGGCCTGCCCCTCAACCCTAATCTCGCCTGCCTGATAGGGAACAAGCCCCATCAAGGCATTTGCCAGCGTCGATTTTCCACAACCGCTCTCCCCGACCAGGCCAACACATTCACCCGCAGGCAGCGCGAAACTAACGCCGTTCACCGCGCGAACCGGCGCTTCACCGCGACGCCCTTCGAAGCGAACTTCAAGATCGCGAACCTCAATGAGACTATTGTTATCCCCATCTGGCATCATGGCGCGACCTCCGCTCCTGTCGCGCCAACGCTGTGACGCGGGTGATGACAGGCAACGGCGCGACCGACGTTGGCCCCCTCGTCCGAAACGTGCTGCGGTACCTGCCCCTGACGGCAGCGGTCCGTGACGTAGTCGCAACGATCCGCAAAACGACAGCCCTCCGGCCACTGCGCCGGGTTCGGAACCATGCCGGGAATTCCGTTGAGGGTTGGGCGTTCCCCGCCTTCCCGCTGCAGAACAGGAACAGCACCAATCAGGCCTTGCGTATAAGGATGCGCAGGCGCGCGAATCACAGACGCGGTCGGTCCGCTTTCCACGATCTGGCCCGCATACATGACGTACACATAGTCCGCATATTCAGCGACGAGCCCGAGATTGTGCGTAATCAACAGAACGCCCATATGAAATTGTGCCTGCAAATCCTGCAGCAGTGATAAAATTTGTGCCTGAACGGTCACATCCAACGCCGTTGTCGGCTCGTCCGCGATGAGTAGTTGCGGGCTGCACGCCAAGGCCATGGCCAACATGACGCGTTGCTTCATCCCCCCACTCAGTTCATGAGGATAGGCCGTCAACACACGCTCCGGATCGGGTAGGCCCACACAACGCAACAACTCTACCGCGCTGCGATCCGCCTGCTGGCGATGCGAGCGCCGACACTCCTCAAGCTGGGTGCCGACACGCAACACGGGGTTCAACGATTGGCCTGGATCTTGGAAAACATAGGCCACCTGGGATCCGCGCAATTCACGCAAGGCCTCACGCGACATCGCCAACACATCCTGCCCAGCCACACGAATCGATCCGCCCGCGATCACGCCGGGAGGCTCAGGCACCAGGCGCGCGACCGAGAGCGCCGTCACCGATTTGCCGCATCCGCTTTCGCCAACCAAGGCGACGGTCTTGCCGGCAGACACCTGCAGCGATACGCCGTCAACGGCGCGAATGGTTTCCCCGCCAACGCGAAACCACGTTTTGAGGCCCTCGATGGCGAGTAGGACCGGCGCCTCCGTTGCAGTTTTTGTACTTTCTCCCATAGTTGGCCAATGATACATTGCTCAGCACACATGACAAGCCAAGGCAAGAGTCTCAAGTCGATCGCCGATGTAGCCTTTCTCGGCCCCGCCGGAACCTATTCGCATCTGATCGCAGAAAAGCGCTTCGGATCCGCATGTCGCTACGCCCCACAATCCACTATTCTGGATGTCTGCACGTACGTCGCACGTGGCCGCGGGCGCTGCGGTATCATTCCGGTCGAAAATTCGTCGGGAGGTGCCATCTATGAGACTGTCGACATTCTTCTTGCAGGAAAACCACGCGTCACGATCGCCGAAGAAGTGTCACTGAACGTACGCCTAGCCTTGCTGGGCAAACGCGGACAGCCCGTCAAACACCTGTACTCCCACTTCGCACCGCTCGAACACTGCGCGACGTGGATTCGAAAGACCTTACCCGAAGCAGAGAAACACCCTGTCGTCAGTACCGCCGCGGCAGCCAGCCTAGCAGCAGAATCACCAAACGCAGCGGCACTCGGGAACCGCAAGATCGCCAAATCGCTCGGCCTCGACATCTTAAAATTCCCCGTACAAGCCGAACTGCCCAACATCACGGCGTTTCTGGTGATTGGAAATGTACCCGAACGCAAGTTGCGCCGACACCGCACGACCCTCGCCGTAACGCTACTCAACGAACCGGGCGCGTTATGCACCTTTCTCGAAACCTTTCGCGATCACGAGCTCAACCTATCTCGGCTGCTCTCACGCCCGATACGCGGTTGCCCAAAAGAATATGCATTCCTCGTCGACATCGATGGCCGCTCGGATAGCCCAGCCGTAGCCGCAGGCATACGCGCCGCACGCAAAGCGTCCGCGACCCTACGGATTGTTGGCAGCTACGGCATCGGCGCGGAATATAAATCCTAGTTCGGCCCAGGAGTTACCACCATGATCTACTTTGAACACGGAACCCCAACCGCCGATCTCAGTGATGACGATCTTCGCGACGGATTATCGGAGGCACTGAAAAAGCTTGGGACACGGAAGCGCGTCATGGCCGTACCGCCCGATTTCACGCGCTTTCATTCGCGCGCCGGACTATTGACGCAACAGGCCCACGCCTACTACGGCGACGCATTAACCGATGTTTTGCCGGCGCTAGGCACACATACCGCCATGCAAGAACCGCAGCTGCAGCGCATGTTTGGCAACATTCCACGTGACCGTTTTCGTGTTCACGATTGGCGCGAACGCGTCGCCACCATTGGCGAAATATCGGCGGATGAAGTACGCGAGATTTCCGAGGGCTGTGTCGACTATGCCTGGCCAGCGCAACTGTCCACGTATATCACCGAAGGCCAACACGACCTCATCCTCTCCATCGGCCAGGTCGTGCCTCACGAAGTCATCGGCATGGCCAATTACACGAAGAACTTACTTGTTGGCACAGGCGGCCCAGATGGCATCAACAAGAGTCACTACTTGGGCGCGGCCTATGGCATGGAGCGCATCATGGGGCGCGCACGTAATCCGGTGCGCGAACTAATAAACAGGGCCGCGAGCCGTTTTTTGAAAGACTATCCCGTCGTCTACGTGCTCACCGTTGTGGGCATCGATGAAAACAGTGGTACCAAAGTACGTGGACTATTTATCGGCGATGACGATGACTGCTTCTATCGCGCTGCTGAACTGGCGCAACAGGTTAATGTTATCGCACTCGATCGACCGGTGAAGAAAGCCGTCGTTTATCTGGATCCGGACGAGTTCAAATCCACATGGCTCGGCAACAAGAGCATTTACCGCACACGACTGGCCATTGCGGACGCCGGCGAACTCATCGTGCTGGCACCGGCACTGCAAGAATTTGGCGAAGACCCTGAGATCGATCGCTTGATTCGCAAGTACGGCTATATGCATACGGACGACGTGAAACGCGCCGTGCTCGAACAGGACGAACTCCGCAACAACCTGAGCGCAGCGGCTCATCTCATTCACGGAACCACCGACGGCCGTTTTTCGGTGACCTACTGTCCCGGACACCTCACAAAAGAAGAAATTGAGAGCGTCCACTATCGCTACGCTGATCTCGGGCAGATGCAACAGCGCTATAACCCCAACACCTTGCGCGACGGCTGGAACACCTTGCCCGATGGCGAGGAAATCTACTTTGTTTCAAAGCCAGCCATTGGCCTATGGGCCGACAAAACCAAGCTGTCCTAAGCACTTTTCACCAGAAAAAGGCGTTTTAGAACGCGATTCCGCAAAGCTTTGCAACTTTTGTTTGACACACCAACCAGCCGTTATATGATACACCCCTTTCGTCAACAGAACCAACCAGGAGCATCCGGGATGACACGCCAACACTACGCCACACGACTCGCGACAACCCTCACCTGCACCGCCCTCGCTTTTTCAGGGGCAAACACCTTCGCCCAGGATGCGTCCGCTCGTATTATCGCTCTCGAACAGAAGGTAGAAGCACTGACCCAGGAAATGAAACACACCCAACTTGGCGACGTCTTCATTAAGCCAACCGAGAGCATCCACGGCATGGGTGCGTCCGCTTCCAAAATTTATCAGACCACGGAAGGGGTCAGCATCGGCGGATATGGCGAAGCGCTGTATCAGAACTTCGATGGCGACAAATCGTCCCAAGCCGATTTTCTACGTGCGGTTCTCTATTTCGGACACAAATTCAATGATCAATGGTTGCTGAATACCGAAATCGAATTTGAACACGCATCGACCGGCGAAGACGGATCCGTATCCGTCGAATTCGCCTATCTGGATTACTTGATGAAGGATGCCCTGAATTTACGTGTCGGCTTGGTTTTGATTCCGATGGGGTTTGTGAATGAGCTGCACGAACCAAACGCCTTTTTGAGTGCCCGCCGCACGGACATAGAAAGCACAATTATCCCAAGCACCTGGCGCGAGAACGGCGTTGGCCTTTTTGGCAATGCCGGCAATGTCAGCTACAAAGCCTACATCGTCAATGGGCTCGACGCGAAAGACTTCTCCGCAAGCGGATTGCGCGGTGGACGCCAGAAAGGGTCCAAAGCACTGGCCGAAGATCTGGCCGTGGTGGGTCGCGTGGATTGGCGCCCTACGCCCGGGCTTATTCTGGGCGGATCCCTCTATCACGGCGACTCCGGCCAGGATCTCGACCTAGACGTGACCACCGACATTGCAGAAGGTCATATCGAACTACGCCGCGGACCGTTACAGCTTCGCGGCTTGATCACACAGGCCGAACTAGACGACGTCGCCGCCCTCAACCGCGTGACAGCCACACCCGCCGACGACGGTACCCTTCCTGCCGATAGCGGCATTGACTCCATTGGCTCTCGCCTCGCGGGCTGGTACGTGGAAGCCGGCTTGGACATCACCGACTGGCTGATGAGCGACACAGAAGCCACGATTACGCCGTTTGTGCGCTATTCGCAATACAACACCCAAGACGACACCCCCGCCGGGTTCAAAACCTCAAGTCAGAACGACATCGACGTTGTCACGGTGGGCG
The DNA here is from genome assembly GCA_047615735.1 of Kiritimatiellia bacterium. Taxonomy (GTDB): domain Bacteria; phylum Verrucomicrobiota; class Kiritimatiellia; order UBA8416; family JAIOPI01; genus JAPKCZ01. Next base: position 5,354 of record JBLHHU010000110.1, read on the forward strand.
TAAACCTCAAGCCAATCGACCAGATTGTGTTCAAAATCGACTACCAATTCTATGACGACAGTGCAGACACAGGAAACGATCAATTTAACCTGTCGGCCGGCTATGTATTCTAAACGATCCGTTCGACCCATGTTGCTAGTACTGGCGTTCCTGATCTCGACATCGTCGTCGTACGCCAAGACACTTGAACGCGCGGAGGATGCCATTGCGCGCCTCTTCCCGCGGGCCTCGTTCGAGGAAAAGACCATTCTGTTGAGTGCCGAAGAACGTCAAGCGGCAGGTGATCTACTTGGGACGCCCGTCGAACAGGCGCTTGTGTCGTATTTTCGAGTTCAAACGGAAGACGGACGAAGCGTTTCAGCGTATCTGGACGCGCATCGTGTGCGAACGCTTCCAGAAACCCTGATGCTCAGTGTTACGCAAGACGGCACGATCATCTCGGTGGATGTGCTCGCCTTCCGCGAACCGCAAGATTACATGCCCCGCCGTGCATGGTATGCGCAATTTGTAACGAAGCCATTCAGTCCTAAACTACAACTCAACCGCGACATTCAAGGGATCACTGGCGCCACCTTGACCGGACGCGCAACCGTTAACGCGACGCGAAAAATGTTGTGCGTGCACAAGGTGCTTCAGCAACGCAAGCCCGACGCATCGCTGTGATTCGCAAGCCGTCATATGCACTTATGTATGCCGCGACAACCGCTGTCGTTGTGACCGGCCTCGTGTACGGCGTTATGCGATATTTCCTTGAGCCCGCCGATGCGTTCGCCGTGGTCAATCATCCACTGCAACCGCTTTTCCACACGCTGCACGTCCTCTCGGCACCAGCACTAGCCATCATGCTGGGCGTCTTCTGGGCCTCGCACGCCTGGGCCTATGTCGTTTCCGGTGAACCCAAAGGTCGATATTCCGGTTTGGGCATGCTCATCACCACGACCATCATGGTGTTTTCGGGATACCTCATTCAAACAACCACCGAAGCCCTTTGGCGTAACATTTGGGTTTGGCTGCACGATGTCTCATCGATTCTATGGACAACGGCTTTCGTGATCCACGTCACCGTGCACGTTCTAAGAACGCGTCGCGCCAAAAAGGCCTTGAAACGGCAGTCGTAGACGGTTTTTTTTGGGAACTCGTTCCTCGGAAAAATCGTTCTGTCGACGCATTGTGCGCTTCCCCTGTAATCGGCGGTTCTGGTATAATGCGCCTATGAACACGATCTACTACAACCCCGAGTGCGGCACCTGCCGAAAAACGCTAGCTCTGCTAGAGGCGAGAGATGTCGAAATCGCGATCCACGAATATCTGGATGATCCACCGACCGTCGCGGACCTCGACTTCGTCTGCGAAACGCTTGGTTTCGAACCACAACAGATTGTGCGCACGAAGGAACCGCTTTTCGCCGAACTGGGACTTTCGCTTGATGACAACCGAACGCGCGATGAATGGCTGGCGCTCTTGTCCGAGAACCCCATCTTGATCGAACGTCCGATCGTCGTCGTCGGCGATCGGGCCGTCATTGCTCGACCCCCTGAAAACGTGTTCGACCTGTTTGATTAGGCAAGCCTGCTTGGGCTAGCGCTCGATGGCATACAAATGCGATCGCGTCGCAATATAGAGTCGTCCGTTCGCGGCAGATGGTGTCGTGTAGACGGCCGATCCCATATTGATTTCATTGATGACCTTAAGCGTTTTGTGATGCTGCACGATAAGCACATCGCCATCTTCGTCGCCTATATAGACCTTGTCATCAACCACCATAGGCGAACCCCAAACGGCAGCGAAAAGATCGTGTCGCCAATGCACCTTGCCGGTGGCCGCATCAATGCAGTAAAAGAACCCACCAAGATCCGCGTGATACAAAAGACCGTCGCGGATAGCCGCCGTCGTCATCGTTCGGCCAAAATCTTTTCCACCCAGATGCCAAACCTTACCACTCTCGGTAATGTCGCCCTTTTTCGTGGCATCAATACGATACAAATGGCCGGCGCCTGTTCCATGCTCAGGATCCTGTCCGACGCCAATAAAGACGGCATCCTCATGAATCACCGGCGTTGAAATCAGATTGTTACGCGAACCGCTGCCACCCAATTTCCATATGGAATCCTTGGGATTGCAGTCGAACTTCCAAATCAATTTTCCCGTGCCCGGCTCCAGCGCATACACCCAACCGTCACCACCCGGAAAAACCACTTGGTGCTGCCCGGCAACAAGGCCATACGCAGGCGAAGACCACTGGCCATGCAAGGTATCCTCAACATCGGAAAATTCCCAAACCAACTCGCCCGTATTCTTGTCGATGGCGATAAATGCCGGCGCCGTTGGTGACGGCAGATTGAGATGGCCCTCGTCGACACCATTGCCGGTGACGAGGAAGACGAGATCCCCTGCAACGAGCGGTGAAGACGTGGCTAAATTGTGAGGGAAGACCGCCAGCTCTTCGATCATGTCGTAGACCCAGACGATGTCAGCCTTGGTATCGCCTTTGTACTGCTCATCCTGAAAGCCGTCATTCTCGCCATCCAAAAAACCTTTTGTGTCGATGCACACCAACTCACAGCGGTTGTTGACGTAATAGCCACGATCCTCCTCAACAAAAAGCGTGGAGCACACCCCTTGGCGCGGCCAATCGTTTACACGACCAGCAGCCAACTTGTCGTGCACTGCCTGCCACTGAAACGATCCCTTGGATTCGTCGAAACAGACATAGTTGCCTTTGTCGCCCTCAATCTCAGGATCGTATTTTCCTTCGTTGTTGGTGCCCGTAAAAATAAGGCCATCAGCGATCACCGGATTGCCGTAGGTCTGCGACCCAAGCTTGACGACCCACTTGATGTTTTTACCGCTATCCACATCCCATTCGGTGGGTAGTTTCTTTTCATTGTCATTGATCATGTTGCGCGTGGTGCCACCGCCCCAGCTCGGCCAATCTTCGGCAATGCCTACGCTGGACAGGCACAAGGCCGCCGCGACGCTAAAAAAGCCAACAGTCTTCCAAATGTGAAATCGATTATTCATTAGGTTCTCCTCGTGCTTTCAAAATTCCCTGACGGAGCGGCCGTCGATTAAGGGGTCACAACAACGTTATCAAACAGAACTTCCGTGCCTTTCGACTTTGATGTCGTTGCCACAGAATAGGCGTATAGCCCGGGGCTGCCATCGAAGTTCGGGTGCGCATCTTCCATCTCAATGGTCCACGCATCGGGTTCAGGCGTCCCTTGCGCCCACACTTTACCGCGGATCGCACCAACCCCGTTATTGATGTGAGTCGAAAACTTGACGGAGTACCACTTGTCAGGTTCCCACGCGAATTCGATGTCTTTCTGTATGCGCGGAATCGGCGCCCATGAAACCAAACGCAATTTTCGAGTGCGCTCCGTTGTTCCGGTCAGAATCATAAGATACCGGCTGTTGATCAGACCCATGTCTGGGATGAAACGGTTCTTCTTCGAGACGCCCAGAATGTCGGCCTGCACCGTGTACCCAGCATCGATGGGCGGCATCATATAACAACGTAAACGCGCAAACGGTGGTGACGGCCGCTCGGCCAGTTTCCTGAGCACCTTGCCGCCCTCATAGTCGACGACCTGCGTTTTGAGCTTCGACGAAATCCAGCCCGCAGGCGGCAACCCCGTCGGCAACGTTTCAAAATCTTCACGATAAGGAAGCTCGGGCACGACGCGCAGACGACATGTCGCGGTCTTGTCACCCACGGTCGCCGTAACAACGCCTGCCTGCATTGTCGCATCGCCACCCACAGAGAATAACCTGCCTTTGAATTCGCCCTTTATTCCTTTTACCGAATACGCAGCATCAGGCAGTCCGCGAAGCACATTTCCCTTGGCGTCATAGCCCGTTACCGCGAAGCGAATCACCTGCCCGGGCTTAACCCAAGTCTCGGCCGGAGCCAGGGCAAGACTTGCCAGCGACGCCAGCGCATTCGCCTCTAGCGCCTTTGCGTCTGGCGATGGCTTTTTGCTGATGCAATAGGTGTGCGTGAGCGTCGGCAGAATAACACTATCTTCCGTGGCGACCGGTGTTGCGAAAATCTCAACGGGCGCACCGCCTTCTTCTTCAAAATGAACAGCCCCCAACTGGGTGCAACCCTTGCGCGTGGGCGCCAAAACAGCATAGCGCCCAGCCACCTCACCAACATAGATTTTACCGTCTGCAAAAATGGGCGACCCCTTCGCTTCGGCACCGTAGTTGTACTTCCAGAGCTCTTTGCCGCTCTTCGCGTCGATGGCATACAGATTGGCGGGGTTGCTTCCGACGTACAGAATGTCGTCATGCAAAATCGGTGACACATAACCGGCAGGCAAGCCTTCAACGCGCCATTGCTCTTCGCCGGTGCGTGCATCCAGCGAAACAACGCGGCCCATCGCCAGCGAATCAATATTCTCTTCACTATGCATCGCATAGACGCGATCGTTACCAAAAATCACAGACGAATTAATGCCGCGCTTGCTGAGCAGAAAGCTCCACTTGCGCACGCCGGTCACGGCATTCATCGCGATCACCGTACCATCGGCCAACCCCGTAAAGAGCAAGGGCTCACCGTCCACGTTGGCCAACACCGGAACCGCATACGTTGTATCCAGCGGGGCGCCGCTCGGTTCTGACCACCATGCGATCTCGCCGCTGAACTTATTCAGGGCCAGGAAACGATGCAAGCCTCTGCCTTGAGGACCCCAGCTACTGTTTAGAAAGCTGATAATCACAAGGTCGCCAGCAACGATGGGTGTATGCGTGCGGCCGCCGTAACCCGAAATACGCCCCAGCTCTTCGGTCAGCGAACGTGACCAAATCTCACGACCATTTTTATCGAAACAATAAAAACGCCCCTGCACACCATGGGCATAAATGAGGCCTGTCGCCGGATCGCCGGACAGATTGGCCCAACCGACACGCAGTGCCACGATATCGGTTAGGAACACATTGAATCGATGCTCCCACACGACTCGACCCGTTTCGAGATCCAGAGCGACAACGCGTTCCTGCGTCGCCTCACCTTCACCCGCACGGTTGATCATGTAGACATGGCCGTTCATCACGAGCGGTGCGGAACGTGCGCCGATCGGCACGGACCATTTCAGGTTCTCGCCCTCGGGTGACCACGTGGCAGGCAGGTCCTTGGCCTCAAACACCCCGTTCATCTCGGGACCACGCCAATGCCCAATCTGCGCGGCATGCACACCACTCAATCCGAGGGCGACAACAAGTGCAGCATAGAA
>JBLHHU010000111.1:0-10585 GCA_047615735.1 Kiritimatiellia bacterium
AATTTCAGTCACGAGGCATGTCCAATCGCGTTTCGTCTGCGCCTCCTTGTCCGACGTCGCGACCGCGGCGGCCGCACCGGATTGCGTGACGGGTTTGGCGGATGCGATCGCGTCCCGGATCGCAGCGAGGCGCTGATCGCCTTTTGCCATAACCCCTTCTAATTGCGAAAGGTCAGCCTTGGCATCGGCGGGTCGGCCCGCATCAAGCGCCTGCTGCATGCGCGCCAGATCGGCCGCGATACTTGTCTGGATATCACGCGCAGCACGCCCGAGGTATTCGACCGTCGGCATATCGGTCTTGCCCACCACGCCCGCGGCGATCAACGCCCCGACCTCTTTTTCGCAGGCGGCATAGTCCCGCTTCGCGTAGGCTTCCAAGGCAGGCGTCAGCGCCTCGATGGCATCGGCCGCGAACGGCGACGGCGGGGCGCCCACGATCTGGATGCGGCGGCGCGGGGCAACAAGTGCGACGCCGGGGCCGGCCCCCGAACCTCCCTGCGCGTCCTGAATCAGGCCACCGTCGAACATCCTATTGCATTCCCGGTACCAGCGGTGGTTCTTCCAAAAATGGATAAACGCCGGCTTGCTGTGTTGATGTGCACCCAAGGGCGTCCAAAAATTGTTCCAGAAATTGCCGCCGTGTCCATGAAAGGTGTTGTTCCATGCGTAAGCGCTGATCAGGGAGCACATGTGCGCAGCGCGGTAATTGCCATACAGCCCCATTAGGATGCCAGCGGAAGACAAGCCGCCGTTGTATGAATCCATATGTCCGCTCGCCATCTCTTCAGGATCGAACGGGACGGGTACCGGGCGCTCGCAGTCGCCGGAGCCATAAATAAGGTAACCTGTTTCGGCGCGGTCCTTACCAAAGTGCTTCACCCCAAGCTCGTACGACGCCAAGTCGATATCCAAACCTGCCAATTTGGCGAAATGCATGCCCATCACGCCAGGCAAACCGGCATTCGGAATGAACCCATAATTAGGGCCACCGGGGAAGTTGTGTCGCCAGCCGCCCGACTCGTTCTGGGTTACCGCCAGCCGAGCGCAGGCGTGCTTGAGATGCGGAAGCACAATGCGGTCGCCTGTCGCCAGGAAGTACTCGCCGAGCAGCATGGCTTCGGCTGAATTGTGCCAGCTCTTGCCACCCTTGGCGGGGTCCATCGGTCTCGTGGGATCCTTGCCGGCTATCATCGCGTAGATCAAGCGCCGAACGTAGCCCTGCAGTTCCGGCTTGCCGGTGGCCAGCAGGAAAATCGCGTCCGCGTTCAGAAAACCGGCACCGGCGCCCTTCTGTACGACCCATGTCTCCAGATCGGCAATGATCTTTTCACTCTTCGGGCAGTCGTACGGTGCGGTGGAACTGTAAGATCCCATCACCTTCAAGGCAACCTCGACATCCAGATTCTTACCGTCGCGGCGGATGCCAAGCACGAGTTGGCCTCCTCCACCCCGCGTTTCGCTGGCAGTGATGGCGGCGGCCATCACCTCCCAGGCCTTTTCGCCCAGCATGTGATCGTTGGCACTGTAAATGACGTCATCCACGAAAATGATTCCGTCTGCAGGGGACCCAGGCTTCACCTCGCGCACACCCATGTTCGGACCAAAAGGACCGGTCTTGATACCGATTGGTCCTAGCCAACCGGTGAAGTTATCGTAACCGTGGGATTTAAGCTGGCCGTTGACCAACGTCACGTCGCTCTCTTTCCACGTGTTGGCCGACGTATAATATTCGCTGGGCAGATCGTCGTCCTTATTGTCCACAAACCAGTCGTGCACCGCCTCCTCTGTTCGGAAGGGAACAGCGGGCAGACCGGCCGCGTTAACCAAGCCCTGGTCCGGACGCGTATTCCAATTATAGCGAACACGCGTGATCCTGTTGATGGTGTCACTCGTGATGCGAATCGTCTCACCGCTAACGGAAGCCGTCACGGGTGCGTATTCCCCTACGGTGCCAGCCGCCTCGAAGGTGCCAAGGGCGTCGCCACTTGCGCTCAGCCCAGTCGCGGTCCCGTCCGTGAAATAGATCGTGGCCTCGTTGAAGTTTGGTTCCATCCGCGCAAAGAGCGGGCCGGTCGGTACAACGTCGGCTTTGCCATAAACCGCGCCCTGAACCCAACTGAGGCAACGCGCTGCCAGCAAGGCTTCGTCCTGCGGCTGGGCACTGTATGGCACATTCTCGGAGCCGGGCATGATGAGCCCAACGCCCGTGTTCTTAAGAGCGGTCTGGCGATGCAGCTCACGCATCTCGCGATGATGTTGTCCCAGCGTACTGAGGTCCGATCCGGGCGGCAGAATCAGGCCGAAAGGAAGATCCTCGTCACCCAATGCCTTGCGCCATTCGCTGGGAATGCGCGGGGTCGTCACCGGCTCCATTCGAAAGCCGACTTTACGAATATCGTAGGTCTGCACATACGCCCGGTTCAGTTCAAGGCGATCGAAGGGGTTTTCAGATGCTGCAATCTCCGCGTAGATCATGTGCGGGTAGTCATTCCCCAGCTGTACGACAGCGGCTTTCAACGCGAGTCCCTTGAGTGGATTCAGCACGGCGTTGTAACCGCCGGACGGGAACGTGGCATGCTGCAAAAAGTTGGATGTCAGCACGTCTTTCCTGGGCAGGGGCTCGCCCTTGGCCGCCAGCTCTACGACTGTGTCGAAGCGATCGAGCTGTCCCGGCACATCGCTCTTTCCGTAGAACGTCTCGGTTTGCAACAAGGCCTCGCGGCTGAGCCAACTAATCGGGAAAGCCGATCCCATATTAAGGTCGATCATGCCGATGGGCACCTCGCTCTGCTCGGAAAGATCACGCGCGAGATAATATGCGGCGGCGGACATCGCCGGGGCGCTGCGCTTATCAACGGTAACCCAGCCCGCCGTCGCGTCAGCATCGAGATCCGACTGCGGCGTTGCAGCCGGCGTGCTGCTGATATTGAGAACACGCAATCGCGGCGTTTGACCGTGCCCTTCGGCAAGCTTACGCCCGGCCGCATCGCGTCCGAGGGAGACATCTATGCTCGTCTGCCGAGCGAACAGGATGACGTCGCCGACCAGAACATCCTTCAGCGTCACCTTGCCAGATGGCGCCTTGACCGCAAGGCGCTGCCCCTTGGCGTTGGCATCCATGGGGTCGAGCGTGACCGACCACACACCATTGTCAGCGGACGTGCCCGACTTCTCCTGACCAGCAAACTGTACCGTGACCGAATCACCGGGCTTGGCCATGCCCCGAATCAGCACGGGCTTCCCGCGCTGGAGCACCATGTTGTCGCTATACTGCCGCTGCAAGCGCAGTTCTTCTGCCGGCGCAACTGAAACCGCAGCACAAAGCACCAGCACGACCACCATCGTCAAACGACAAACTCGATTCAACATACGCAATTTCCTCTCGAACGGGACAGATTTGGGGAATCGGCATCGAAGCCGCTCACCCATGACTTAACCGTACATCATAGCCTATGCAGCGGTGATCAACGTAGCGCAGAATCACGACAACAGAAGAGACCTTTTGCGACAAAAACTTACCACCCGCTGCGCTGGAGGCACGGAAAAAGAATTAACCGCAGAGTTCACAGAGGACGCAGAAAAGAGCTCTCCTCTGCGTCCTCTGCGAACTCTGTGGTTAATTTCTTCTCTGCTCCGTGCTCCGTGTCTCAAGCGTAGCGGGTGGTAAAACTTCTTCTTCGCCTTTAGGACTGCAGCAATTTCAACGCATTATTCGCGACAACGACGTCAGTACAGTCATTGATGGCAATGGTGTTACGCCCATGTATCGGGGCCAGCATCTCAATGTGGTTGTCCGTAATGGTAAGGCCCTCTACGCCACAGGCATTGACTGCGCTCCCGCCCTCTGGCAGCACAAAGGTGTTGCCGGTGATACGGATGTTCTGATGAACGCTCGAATTCGGAACGGCATAGCGCGGTGATATAAGAATCGCTTCACGACCACATTCCTCGAAACGGTTGTCACGGATCGTCATGTCACGCACACAGCCAGACTCAAACCAGTTGGAGGAATCACTCTCGACGTTGATCCCATTGCTGTGGATTCGTACGAATCTATTCCCGCTGACAAGTACCTTTTTACGGGTGGTGATCAGAAAGCCGCGCGTCGGGATGCGCTTGATCGTGCAACCGGTCACGTCGACCTCGGGCGTCCATGTCACGTTCTCAATCACATCCTTAATGCGCGTATCAGCCGGAATGGGTTCCTCGAACGTGACCCGCAACTCATAAGGATCAATCATCTCAACATCACGCGCCTTGCATGTGCCGAATATCTGCATACTATCCCAGCGCACAAAATCGATTTCATCCCCCGGATTGACCCCCATGAATCCGTAGGTCTGCCGGTGCATGAAACGCAGGCGCACACATGTTTCGGAAACCACTTCCTGAATCTGCAAATGCGTGCCGTGAACATTGATGGCGTCGTCGTGCGCGCCATCGAACACACAGTCGGTGTAAGTGATCTTGCCGCGGCATCCCGAGAAGTGCGTGGAGTCAGCCCAAACGGAGCATGTTCGGCCGCTCTCTGCTTCGGGTGCCATGCTCACCTTGTGAAGCGTAATGTCCTCGCTGAGTTGACCCACAATCCCCATCCCGTGCAGATAGAACAATTGCAGCACATCAAAGACCACACGCTGGCTGCGACGCACAAATACGCCTACGCCATCCCGAAAGGTGTCGCGCAGCTGAAAGACGCGTCCCGCTGTCATCGCATGCGTTCCATGGGCGCGGATCACACCCGGCGCTACCGCTTCGATGCGCATGCCAGCCAACGGATCCTTTAAGCGCCAAATTTGGCCCGTCTCAGGAATCAACTCCTGCGCTAATCCTGTCGCATAGCGCCACCCTTCCCCCTGCCATGTGATCGCGCCATCCGCCACGGAGTAATGCGAGTCCGCATGCACAGCAATATCAACCGAGTCTTCGCTCACGGACGTGATGCTGAACTCAGACACCGTCGGTCGATGATAGTCGACCGCCAGATCCTGTATCGTGACATCTTCGGATGCGTCAATGCATACCACGATCATCTTAGCGCGACACACCAAGCGAGCGCCCGGTCCCGAAACCACAACGTGCTGCGACGCTTCAATCAGAACGCCCACACGCTTGGGCACTTCGGGCTCTGAATTATTATTGGAGATATGGTAGCACCGCGTCTGCAATGCCTCCGGATGAATATCATAGCGCCCCGGCGCGAAAACCACGCAAACCGGATCATCCACAGAGCCCATAGCGCCCTTAAGAAACAGCGACGTATCAAATGAACCCGGCGCAAGGATCTCCACGCGATCACCCGGCCCTAACGAGATCGTCTCAAGGGGCACAAAACTGCGCCACGGCTGATCACGGTCAGAACCACGATTGTCGTCACTGCCCGTGTTCGGGTCGATAAAGTAGCTACTCATCATTCTCCGTTAAGCTTGATCGATTAAGGAAACTTGGAGTGCGGTGGCAGAGGGTGAGTTCAACGAACCCGCCGACACCGCTTTTCTTCCTGGTTCGCGACGATGGACGGCAAGGCTGCGGCTATGACTCGGGCTCTGCCAAAGCGGTGTCGCCGGGCTTCGCCCTCTGCCACCGCACTCCAAGTTAAGAGCAAAGCTCGCAATTTCAGAGCAGAAGAAATTTGGAGTGCGGTGGCAGAGGCGAGGAACGAGCCGCCGACACCGCTTTTCTTCGTGGGTCGCGACGAATGGACGGCAAGGCTGCGGCTATGACTCGGGCTCTGCCAAAGCGGTGTCGCCGGGCTTCGCCCTCTGCCACCGCACTCCAAATTTCCCTGATCGATCATTCGCTTCCTTATTGGCCCAAACGTACAACGGCCTCAGCAAACGCTTGACCAATTTGGGCCATGACTTTGGATGATCCCAGGTAATGAAACCCCGCGTTCGAAATACCGATCTCACGAATGGCCATCTCTTCCACGGTGTAGAGCTCTGCCTTGTACGCATCCAAGGCCGCCGTGCGTGCTTCTTTTGTCAGAGCTTTGTCTTTGCTCAATTCCCGAGACTTCGTCTTTACCTTTCCCCACCTATCCGCCAGCTCACCGAGCTGAGGATCCCAGCATTTTTCCGTTAAGACGGCCGTAACGTTGCCCTTGAACTCCGGCAATTCGGCAGGCGCGGCCATGGCTTCACGAAACGCGTTGTGAATGGGCGTGTATCGCGTCGGGTTCTCAAGATCCAGCACGCCGCCCGTGCCCATCACGCCGATCACAAAAGGCATCTTCGGCGCCGACAAATCCTTACGCACATCTCGAATGAAATGGGCCAGCAATTCGCTATAGAGATCATAGCCGCCGGGTTTGCCACGATCCGGATAGACGCCTCCCGCCACCATGTCATTCCAGCCCTGGAACCAGACGAAACCGGCCAGCGCATAGCCCTGCGCCGCATCGTAGTCCGGATAGACCTGCTTGATGTCCTTGAGCACCTTTGCCACATGATCGACCATGAGCTTGTAATACGCACCCGTTTCCTGATCGTCCTTTACCCCACTGGGTGGCCGAAAATCGGTATGCAGGCTCTTGCCGCCCCAGGCGGTTTTGATGATCAACATTGGTTCGTCGCGTAATCGTTGCATGGTAATGCCGAACGTAAATTCAGGCCCGATCTTAGGCTCGCGTCCCTGCGCACCATAGCCCGTCGTCAGCTGTCCCTGCTTCTCCGTTCCTTTTCCGGTGAGGTAGGAAACCCACACCTTCTCACACACCCGCGCCGTTCCGTCCGCGTTGCGCATCGCCTCGAGCAGCGGCGCCGTCTTGGGATCCATGCCAATATGATCAAAAGTCCTGACCGCGGCATGCCCCTCCATGTTCGATTGCCCAACCAGAATGTACACCTTGAGCGGCGCCGCGACGGCGCTGCTGCAGCCAAAAGCCAACCCGGCCATGAGTATTGTTCGTAGCAATGATCGTTTCATGTTTCTATTTCCTCTTGAATTTCGTGACACCGTAGCGTGCCTATATCGTCTCACCATCATAGGCCTCCATCTTACCGAAACAACAGAGGCCATTTGCGACAGATCGCCCGCGTCGTTGCGACAACGCCCCGACGGAGACGGCCCCGCGCGACGCTAGCGTAGACTCGGCCGCTGAATCTAGCGTAGCGTCTTTACCCGCACCGAAACGATCGCATTCGCGGCGACATCCAGCATCACAGACTGACCATTACATTCACAGTGCGTCATCATCTCTTCCGTGGCGCTGACGACAGCCGCTTCGACGATGTCAGCCCCCACATCCAAAGCGCATGCCTGAGCCGTTGCTTCGTAGTTGGCCACGCGATAGATGGTGTCATCACTGTAGCGTGCGGCATCAATGGAAAGTAGGCGCACTTTTGGATTGTCCACAACCACAAGGGCGTGCGTCCCCGTTTCCTCACAGGATGCGAGCGGTAGAAAGAGCGGCTTGCGAAAAAAGGCATCGGCCTGACGGTAGGTGTCGGCATTGCTCGCCCCCTTGGCGGTGTGAATGGCACAGCTCAGTCGGATGACCCCCTCCTGCGTGACAGGGAAGTTGGTTTCCCAGTAGTTGTTGCAGCCCCAGAGTAGATGCAAGGGCTGCGTCTGACGGGGAATGGCCAGCGGTGGCTCACCAAAATGGAAATTGCCCAATTGCGCCAGAGGCGTACCGGGAGCAAAGACGCTGAACTGGTGTGAGGCGTCCTCCATGCGGGTGAAGGCTTCCGCCGTAATCCAGCCGCGGCTGCTATGCTCAAGCTGGTCCTCATCCAGCTTGACGGGAATGCCCGATGAATCAAAGGTGGCCTCCCAGTTCTCTTTCAAGTTGAGCTGACTGACAAAGTAGATCGCTTCCGGGGTCTCGACCTTATCCTTGTGGATAATAATGCCGACTTCAATCCAAGGGCGGTCGACGGATAGCTCGAACTTCTGGATCACCCGCGACGCCCCTTCCAGCGCAAACTCCCGGATCAGACTAATGGTCCGCGCATCGCGCACGACCTTGCAGCCATGAAAGGCCTGCGCCCCCGTGCGAACGGCCTTCCAGTCAGGATTCCAACAAGATCCCAGCGCGCGCTCAATCTCCAACTCACGCTTGTAGTAAGATTTACGCGAGGCGTCCACACTCGGGTCCGGCTTTTCGTGCACGGGCTCGAGCAGATCGTAGTCGCCCGCTGCCGCCAAGGCGTCCCAGCCATTGGCCTTGTCGAAGAGACGCAGAATACGCCCCGTGTCCGGATGATACTCCAAAAGGTGGGTGGCCGACTCGATTGTGCTCGCGCCAGACTCGCTCGTGCATGCCTGCAGGCTATCGTCCGCCTCGGGGGCAGCACACTGCACCCAAGGCACTCGCGTCGCGCTGAAGGGCCCCACGTCGACCTGCACCTGCTTACCACCCGGATCAGGAAACGCGTCGAACTCACCGATTAGATTTGCCGCTTCCGAATGGCGATACTGAAACCCGTTGAGGTGACCGAAGACCTTTTTCCATCGAGGCAGCACGTTGACGCTAACCCGCTTGGCCACCGGCGACGGATTGACGACCAACAGTCCCTCGGTCTCAAACATGACGGGATTCCCGGCGTAGGTGGCGAGCCGGCTGGCCAAGACATAGCGGGCCAGCTCCTGCCCTTCATGCGCCATCATACGTTTCTTCATGCCGGCGGCAATGCAGTGGGCATGATTTGGCTTACTGGCTTGGCAATCCATCCCCCAAGTATGTTCGTCGTAGCAAACGACCTCATCCCAAGCATCACGTTGCCGCTGGATCAACCGGTCATTAACCGGAAGTTGCGTGGCCAGCAACCCCGAGCTGAAGAGCTTCTGTTTGCTGTTGGCATTGAGCGCGGTTTCCAAGGCGGTTGAGCCAGCCCCATAATTCCAGAAGTCGGTCCAGTCGCCGCGGTGTTCGGGTAGCGCTGCCTCGGGAACGCAATTGAGTTTCTCGATCAACTGCTCGGGGGTCACGTATTCGATGGAAGGATATCCCTCCTGACGGTTCCACTCCCTGACTTTCTCGGCGCTCATGATGCAGGGGCCGCCATTGTCATCAGCGACCGGTGAGTGGGTTGTGGAGAGATAAAGGAAGTCGTGCGCATATCCGTCATCGACAATGCCCTGCCAGAAACGGTCCATATTGGTCTTCATTTCAGCCAAGGGCGTAAAGACCGGCTCGGTCACGCTGTCGAAGGTGCCGTAATGGTGACCACTAAAAACCTTGAGGACGCGCCCCTGTGGCGTGCGCCAGTTGAAGACGCCCGGCCGCTTGGGACCATTGCCGCCAGTGTGCAGGTTGATCGCCATCACCAGCAATTCGATTCCGGCATCGAGCAGCAGATCCGACATCACCCAGGGGATGCCCGTGACATCATGCTGAAAGGCAACCCGCACCGGAAAACCCAGCTTCTCGCGATACGTGCGAATTTCCACCAACTGCTTGCAAAGGGATTCAACGGAGCCCAATGGCGTGGTGTTGTACTGGATGGCACCCAAGCCGATACGCCCGTCGGCAACCTGCTGCTTCAATCGCGCGATCTCTTCCGGCGTCGCGCCAACGAGCCAGCGCCGCAACTGTTCGTGCACCTCAATCGTCCAACGCGGCTGCGAACCCGCCTCCCAGTCACGGGTCGCCTCCATCATCTCAATCGCTTGCGTAATAAAGTCCGCCTGCAAATTGTCGATAATCACCTGACTATGGGTATAACCACGATCATAGTGGCTATGATGCAGCAAATAGATCTTCTTAAGTTCCATTGGAATCATTTCTCTATTCATTGTGTCGGCGGCTGAGCGTGGGATAAATGAAAACACTACCGCGCAGAGCGGGACGAAGACAGCCCGTAATTGCGGCTAGCAGCAATCTGCTGCACCCATGCGTTGTTTGTAAGGCAATTCTGACGACGGCATTCAGCCGGCTCGTTGTCAGGGAATCCTGTGAGAACCAAGGCGCGCCCGCTGGCCAGCCAACGAGGCGCCGTATCACCGCTCGGCTTGTAGCGCACGAGCCCCCAGGGCAGGAGTTTGATGACGCGCGCACGTGGGAGCTTCGTTACTTCGCGGGCCACCTCGCGCTCGCCGGGTGAGATGAAGCCGCCAATAGGAATGGCGCCCTGCTTCACGTGCGCAAGAATTTCGGAAATCTGGGTGGCGCGTGCAGCCTCGCTGATCTTGCTAGACACAACCACCGGCAGCAGACGTGGGTGGTTCAGGAGTGTCGCGTCACCGTACGCGGTCCATGTCGTTTCACTAGGCAGCCGAGCATGCTGCACGGCATACTGTTTGCGAAACCATTGCGGGTTTTCATGGCGCAGTTGCCAGCGTGCCGGGTTGTCACGAATGTAGTTTTCAAAGGCGCGCAGCATCTTCATATCGAGGGAAAGATAGTCATAGAAACCTTCCTCCCACATCTTGAGTTCCGGCTTACTCAGGCGCTTTCGCATGGCATGCAACACGCGCCCCTCCACGCGTGAAACGTGGGTTCCAATCACGAACTTGGGCGCTCTGCGGGCAATGGCCAAGCCATGAAAGTGATCCGGCATCACCGCCGTCACCCCCAACTCATAGGCAGGGTCTTCCTCCGCAATTTGGTTCCAGGCTTCCATCAGCAGCTCACCCGCCG
>JBLHHU010000112.1:0-10556 GCA_047615735.1 Kiritimatiellia bacterium
TCGAAGCGTATCGGTGGGCTTCCATGGCGTGCACTGGGTCAGGGCCTCTTTCAGGCGGGTCGCATGACGCTTGCCGTCGGTCTTGTTGCGCATTTTGCATACGGTTGGATACAGGGTACATGTCCGCGTCTCGGCCTGACTGGCAAAGCGGCTGAATTTGCCTCCACAGGAGGTGCCATCGCCGGTTCGCTCATTGTGTTCGCCTGCATGGGGTGGGTTACTAATCGAGATGAACTTCGTCGTCTACTGCGTCGGCGCAACTAAGGTTTCGTTGTATGAAAACTGTGATTCCAGAATCATTTCTTGCATGGGTGGTCCGCGAAGCCGGCGTTGGTTCGTTTTCGCGCAAGATCGAATCCTGCCGTATGGACGACTTGCCAGAAGGGGATGTGCTGATTCGCGTCGAGTACTCTTCACTGAACTACAAAGATGTGCTCTCAATGTCCGGCAATAAGGGCGTCACGCGACAGTACCCGCACACGCCGGGTATTGACGCCGCGGGCGTGGTCGTTGAATCCAAGACGTCAACGTTTTCGGTCGGGACACCCGTCGTGGTCACCGGGTATGATCTTGGCATGAATACGCACGGCGGTCTTGGGCAATTCATTCGTGTTCCCGGTGACTGGGTGGTGCCGTTGCCAACAGGCTTGACGGCACGCGATGCAATGGCATTTGGAACAGCTGGGTTTACTGCGGCACTCTCGATACGTGCACTACGTCAGGGCGGTGCCACACCAGAAGAAGGGGATGTGCTTGTCACGGGCGCTTCCGGCGGCGTCGGCTGCCTTGCTGTGTTTCTGTTAGCCAAGGCTGGGTTTCGTGTCATTGCCAGTAGCGGCAAAGCGGAGGCCCACGCGATGCTGTCCGCGCTCGGCGCTGCTGAAATCGTCGCACGCGATGCGGTGCTCGCCGACCGTAAACGCCCGCTGCTTAAGGCCCGCTGGTCGAATGTCGTTGACACTGTCGGTGGTGACTTTCTTGAATGCGCTTTACGTGCCACGGTGCCAAATGGCGTTGTGACCTGCTGTGGCATGGTGGCGTCGGCAGAATTGAATACGAACGTGTTTCCGTTCATTTTGCGTGGTATCTGCCTGCAGGGCATCGACTCGGCCGGAACGAGCATGATACGGCGTCTCGAAACATGGGAGCAGCTCGCCGCAGCGGTACACAGCGATACCATGGCGCACCTTGTCAATGAAGTTGCGTTGGACGAGATTGAGGCGGTGATCGAGTCCATGGCCGAAGGCAAGAGCATTGGGCGCACGCTTGTGCGGATACCGTAATCCTGTTTGCCGCGTTAAATTTTGTTTTGTCCCGCGCGCCGATTTTAAATAGAGTTCGACTTTCTTTTGAATAGCGCGACTCTTAATGCAATCCATGATTGGGCGAAATATATGAAAAACGACGTTTCTCGTTTCCTGCCGATGCTATCCGTCGTAAGCGCTATGTTGATACTGTGCTCGACGTGCCTGCAGGCGCAAGATGGCGATGATCCTGTGGCAATGTGTTGTGCCGAAATGTCCACTGAGGGACGGCCGCATTGGTACGGTCCGCGTGTGACCGTTGGTGTTCCATCCGGTATCGGGGATGAGCCAGAATACTATGTTGAAATCGCCGCCGGCCGGAATTTAAGCTGGCCGGAAGCGTGGACGCTCTTGCATTTTTGCGAGCCAGAGCTGCTCTTCGGTGTCGCCAACATGTGGGACGAAGACGATGAGCACATTTTCTCTTTTTCGGCCGGACCCGCGATCACGATGCGGCCTTTCGGTGAAAACGTTGTTCTGGATATTGGATCACGGCCTACCTATATAAGTGGCGATGAATTCGCAGCCTTGAATCTGGGTGGCCAATTTCATTTTGTGTCGCACATTGGCTTGCGGCTGCGCCTTGGCGACCAGTTTGAATTCGGTGCCCGTTTGCAACATCTGTCGAACGCCAGCATCGAATCGCCGAATCCAGGCTTGGAAGTTTTCGGCGTCGAGCTTGTCTTTAGACCGCGTTGAGGCGTTCTACCGCATCATTCGCCTGTTGAACGACATCAGGAATGCCAATGCCTTCATAGGCGTTCCCTATCAACGCCAGACCAGTGTGCGTCTTTTCGATCGCTCGAATCCGTGTCAGTCGTTCTCTGTGCCCCAGTGTGTATTGTGCCATGCATTTGTCGTAACGATTGAGACGAATGAACGCAGGCTCGCCTTCGATATTCAACCATGCGGACAGTTCGCCTGTCACGCGCCGTGTCAGGGCTTGATCATCCTCGTTGAGCACGGCCTCACGTCCTGATCCACCTGCGAACGCGCGTAGGAGGATAAGATCTTCCGGGACGCGGTTCGGATACTTCTGATGCGCGAATGTGCAGGCAATAATCGAATCTGATTCGGCACGCGGGACAACGAATCCTGATGCGTCGGGGAGCTTGGCGATCTGTTTCTTGCGGTAGCCCAGATTGATTGTTGCAACGCTCCCGTACGGGATGTCTCTCAACGTCGTCGCAAGGTCTGGCACGCAATTCGCGAGCAGGGATGCGGCTTGCCATGCCGGTACGGCCATGATGAGGACGTCGGCCGTGTGGCGTGTCCCTGTGTTGGTTGTCACGTGCCACTGGCCATCGTCTGATCGATCAACCGTCGCGGCTTGTGTGTCGAGCTGGATGTCGACATGCGGGCTGATGGCCTTGACGACGGCATCGGGCAAGCGCTGTAAACCACCTTTGAAGGAATAGAACAAGCTGTAGCGAGCGCCCGATGATCCTTTCGTTGCCATGCGCGTACGTTGCGCGCGCATACCCAGAAGGAGACTGCGGTGTTTCTTTTCTAAATCAGGGAATTGCGGCATCGTTGATTGCAGGCTGAGTTGCTCGGGATCCGCGCCATAGATACCTGCCACAAGGGGCTGCGCCAATCGCTCAAGGACTTCACCACCCAAGCGCCGTCGTACGAATGAAGCCAACGATTCATCGCCCCCAGGGCCTCGCGGTAGGACCAGATCCATTAGGACGCGCAGCTTGCCTCTCAGGGAGATGAGTGGTGTCTTAAACCATGGACCAAGTCGCCCCGGCACCATCAAGTAAAAGCCCTCAGGAATAGGGTGCAGTTGGCCATTGTGAACGATGTAGCACGTGCGCGCTTCTGGTCGGGTGGCGATGATGTCATCGTCAGAAATGCCGACGGATGTCGCGAGAGCGCGTGCTGCAGGTTTCGTCTGTATGAGCGAGTCGGCCCCGAATTCGAGCGTGCAATCCGATTCGGTGCCGGATTGTATGGAGCCGCCCAGTCGTGGCATTGTTTCGAGCAGCGTCACTTCATAGGGCGAATCGGATTGGATCAGATTATAGGCCGCGGTAAGACCGCCTATGCCGCCACCAACGATAATTGCTTTCTTTGGTATTGGTCTTTTCATGAGGCTAGCGGATTGACGTGGCGAGCACATTCCTGGCAGCGAACCCAGTCCGCGCTGCCGTCGGCGTAGTGTTCCCGTTTCCAAATGGGAAGCCGGCGTTTGACCTCGTCGATGATGAAGCGGTTGGCTTTGTAAGCTGCGTCGCGATGCGCGCAGGCAACGCCCACCCAAACGGCGACGTCAGCAATCGCGAGATGACCCGTACGGTGCACACAGGCGGCACGGAGAATGGGGAAGTGCTGCTTCGCTTCGTCGAGGATTGTTTGGCCTTCACGTTCGGCCAGATTGACGTAGGCCTCATATTCCAGTGACGTGACGGCTTTGCCTTCGTTGACATTGCGGATCCAGCCTTCGAAGGTCACGAGCGCACCTGCGCCTGGATCGCGGAGCGCTTCGGCGCGTGCGCCGCAATCAATTGTCTGCTCGGTTAGCGTAAACATGCTCAGCCTCCCGATACCGGTGGAATAAATACGACGGTGTCACCTTGCGCCAACGCTGCCGTCATCGGTGCGAAGGCGTCATTGATGGCAACCTTGAGGTCCGCTACGTCGTATTGGAAGCCGTGTCGGGTGCGGAGTTCGGCATAGAGCTCCAAGGGTGTGCGCGACGTGGTGTTGACGGTCTCCTGTGGACACGCTGCGGCGTCGCGAAGGGCCGCGTAGTAGTGTATGGAAAGTGTATGCATTGCGGATCTAGTTTTTGAGTTCAAGGCTGGCGGCACGATATTCGTCCGGATGGTTAACGTTCTCGAGTGCACGCTTGTTCTGAAGGGTGAGCACGTTGGTGTTGGAATTAATCAGCACTTTTCGTGGGCATCGATATCCAAGCGAGATGAATTGCCAGAGACGTGATTGCGCTGCGGGTTCGTAGATGGCACACAGTGGTTCGGGTAATCCGTCATTGGCGCTGATATAGGCCGTGGCCAGTTTGTAGGGGTCGCGTTCGGCAATCAGATGGGCCAGCGTGGCCGAGTCCAGAAAAGGAAGGTCGCAGGCGATCACACACCAGGCGGCCTGAGGATGTTCGGCCATGGCGCTTAAGATACCTGCCATGGGCCCAAGGTTGTGATAACGATCTGGGATCATCGCCAGATGCGAAAAACGCGAACTCGACCACTGACCATCACGGGCTGAAACGAAGCTTGGATCGCAGTGGTCACTGAGCAGGTCAAAGGCGTTTTCCAATTGCGAACGGCCCTTGTACTCAAGGGATGCTTTGTCGCTTTGCATGCGTGAACTCTGACCGCCGGCAAGAACCAACCCATAAAGGGGCGTCTGTGCGGTGCGCGCGTCGAATCGGGATGCGATGAAATCAGCCAAGCCTGCCGCGTCATCACGTGCAAAGGCGCGGCGGTCATCGTCAATGACAACATTTGCCGTCGGGGTAACCCAGCATAGAATTTTTCCGGATTTACGCGTCTGTTCGGATAGGTACGTTTGGGCGACATCGTTATCGGCGACCATGACAATGCGTGGCATGGCACCCGATTTCCATCCTTCGGCGAGGACCATGTCATTGCCACTGAAAAGGCATCGCTGCGCGACGTAATCGGTGGCATGCGTGCCGTACGCGGCAAACTGATCCGTGCTTACGATGTGCACGGTCGACGCGCCCGCCGCGTGGGCGAGATGCGTATCCTTGCCGGGCTTGTCGATGTCGAAGCCGTGGCCACTATGTTTGGCGTAACCGACGCTGAAGCGTTTCGATAGACGTTCGATCAGTTTGACACACAGGGTGGTCTTGCCGGATCCTGAAAAACCGCACAGCGCGACTTCATGTGGATGGAATGTGTATGTCACGTTTGCCTCCCGATTTTTCAATCAAGCGTGTGTCACAGATAACGATTTCATGCGTGATCGCTTTGCACATGTCGTAAATCGTCAGAGCGGCGACCGATGCACCTGTCAGGGCCTCCATTTCAACGCCTGTGCGGCCATGGATTTTGACCGTACAGGTGATTTCTATAAGGTTCGTCTGTGGCGTGGTGATCTGAATTTTGCAGCCCTCAATGGCCAGTGGATGGCAAAAGGGGATCAGTGTCGACGTCTGTTTGACGGCCTGTGTTCCTGCGATGATGGCCGTCTGAAAAACCGGCCCCTTCTTGCTGGCAATGTCGCCATCCGCAAGTTGTAAAAAAACGGCATCGGTGACCTGGACTTGTGTGCGCGCAGTGGCTTGGCGAAGCGTCACATCTTTTGCCGAGACATCGACCATTTTGGGGCGGTTATTGTCATCAACGTGGGAAAGTTCTGTCATACCTGTGTTCTGGCTTGAGGTGAGCGATTCGGTTTGTCGTAAATCTACCAACGCCAGATGGGGTAGGGCGAGCCTTTGGTGAAGGTTGTTTGCTTTTCAGGGAGCTCAAGCATTCCGTCGCTTTGGGCCAGTCCGGCTAGATCGCCTGATCCGTTCATGGGGACGGGAACGGCGTGACATCCGTTTACGCCGGCAATGAGGCGTACGGGTTTGAAGCAGGTGAGCGGTTTTTTGAATGTCAGATCGACGTCCAGTATGGCCGTGGTTCTTTCATTGGCAGGTGGAATGGGACATCCCTGTGCGGCAGCAATGGCTGGCAATATATATCGGTGCAGGCACACGAGGGCCGATACAGGATTGCCCGGGAGTCCGAATACTGATTTTTGTCCGGCGTTGGTGCCGAAGAGCAGTGGTTTGCCTGGTCGCTGTCGAACGTGGTGAAAGTGAATCGAAATCCCTAGCTCGGTGACAACATCGGGCACGAAATCGTATCGTCCGGCCGAAACGCCTCCCGATAGAATGATGATGTCTGATGCGCTCAGGCATTCGGCGAGGAACTTGCGAATGGCTGCTGCGTCATCGGCGATGTGGTGACGTGTCGTGCAGGTATGGCCTGCAAGGTGTAATGCCGTTTCGATCGCGTGCACATTGGATTGTCTTATTTGGTGAGGGGCGGGCGTGGTGCTGACGGGGACGAGTTCGCTTCCTGTACTGATAATCGCCACGCGTGGTTGGGTGGAAACGCGAACAGTTGTGGCACCGACGGTTGCAGCAACGGCGATCTGCGGGCCCCGTAGGCGCGTTCCCGCAGATAAAAGTTCGGTGCCGACGTCCCTATCAGATCCCTTGCGGTGGACATTGTCAAAAGGCGTTGGCGCTTCCTGATCCGTCAGCTCTGCCACGTCGTTCGTCAGCTTGATGTTCTCGACCGGAATCACGCAGTCCGTGCCACCGGGTAAGACTGCACCTGTCATGACCTCCACGCAGTGCGACGGTGCCGTTAGGGCTTGCGCCGGAGAGCCTGCGGCCTGAACAAAGGCGACGGGAAAACGCCGCGTACCCTTTTCGTAGTCCTGGCTATTGATTGCGATGCCGTCCATGGCAACGCGATCAAAGGGTGGGAAGGGTCGATCTGCGGTGATGCTCTCGCGAAGAACGCGTCCGGCCGCATCGGCCAAGGTGACGGGCTCATCGCCGAGCAGGGGAACATGGTCTCTAATGATGGCTTCGGCTTCGGCGACGCTAATCATGATGGTGTCCTCAGCCTTCCACGATCTGGGGGCGCGCCGCTTTCAACTTCGTTATGATGACGTAGGTGGCTGCGCCAGCCACAACAAGCAGACCAATGCCCAGTAATGGCCGGAAGACGACCCACGCAATGGCGATGACTGTGAACGATAAACTGATCGCGATGAGAAAAGCGATCAGGCCCGTACCAACACCCACCAAGGCCCCTAGAAAGGGCACCACATCGGCGAGTACCGAAAGCGGTTTAAATATCAGATTGAGCCCTATCATCATAATGATGAAGCCAAGGAGTCGTAGTCCCCACGTGAGGGTCTTGTTCTCTTGCTGGGCTTGGGCAATCATCGCTTCGGCGGAGTGCTGGCCAATCTGTAGGCGCTCGAACGCACGCCCGGCTTTGGTTTGGAAGGCTTCGAAGGTGTTGTTGATCTGTTGTGAAATGATGCTGACCTCTGTAGGGAGGGCTACACTAAACGAAACGCGTAGATCGCCAACCGTAGGTGTGGCGCTATGTTGGCCAAGATATATCTTGCCGGCTTCGCGGCCGATATTGGCGGCAATGTTGGTTGGGAGTGGTGTGTCATCTGTGATATTTAGGGGTGTGAAATTGTCGATTCGACTGACCAGCGATGGTGAAAGCTCAAACGCGCCCACAAGAATCGGTTTCGCCTTGTACGCCTCGTCAACGTAGGGAAACGCATCCGGGTTCTTGTGGCCTTCCGGTTCGTAGAAGTCGGCGGAGGGAATTGGTGTATCTGACCAGCCCTTATCGTAGGTGTAACGCGTGACCGTTTCTGTGCCGCCACCAAGCTTCTTCTTTTCTTCGCTGTGCGATTTCTCCTTCCACTGATACATCGCGACGGAGCGTTTCAGTTTGAGGGCTTGTGCCGTAACGCCGAAAATCGGGTCCCTGAGCGTCGCTTCGGTGACGGCTTTTCCAGTGATGTGGATCAACGTTCCCGCATTGTCAGCTGAAACGGCATCCGCGCCGACCGAAATGACCGTGCCTCCGGCTTCCTGGATGCTCTTGTAGGTCTTTACGGAGCGACCTTCGTTCAGGAAAAGAACAGGAAACGCCACCACAAACAGAAGCAGGCCAAAAATGACACCTTTGAGCGAGCTGCCGATTCGACCCAGCCAAGATTGGCCCGTGATTTCTGTTAAACTATTTGCTGCCATAGGATCTCGCTATTATTGATGTGGTTAGAAACGTAAAACGCCGGACTGTTTACACAACGCTTCCTTACATTGAACAAAGCACAAGCGGCCAGTCGCTGCAACGATGAATTGCCGGCGATGGGGCTAGGAGGAGATTTCGACCGGTTTCCCGAGGCGGGCACTTTTGTAGATCGCGTCCAGCAGCTCCATGACGATTAGCCCTTCCTCGCCAGATGCCATATGTGGCTGATTTTTGCGGATGGCATTGACGAAATGTGTCATCGCATTTGCTTCGTGCCGCGCGGGGGCCTTGGGTTTGATGTCGACGGGTTTGCCGCGGCGCTCAACAATGAGATCGGCATCGAATTCGTAATTGCCATTCAGGTTGTATTGCACGAGCCCGCCATCGGTACCGAGAAGCCGTGTTTGCATTAATTCGTTTTCTTTGATGTTGCCAGCCCATGACGCTTCCACCTCCAAGGTGGCACCGTTGTCGAATTTGATCATGGCGACAGCGAAATCTTCGACGTCAAAATGCTTCTTTTCCTTTTTTGCCAGCCTTGAAGCGATGTGGTCATAGGTTGAAGCAAGCACCCATTTGGGTTTGGGATATCCCATCAACCACAGGGCTAAATCCAATCGATGCACGCCCAGATCGATCATAGGGCCGCCCCCTGAAAGTGCTTTGGTGCCAAACCATCCGCCAAATCCGGGTAGTCCTCGTCGCCTTTGCCATATGGTGCGTCCGAAGTAGATGTCGCCAAGTGCGCCCCTGTCGACTTCACGTTTGAGAGCCGCCGATGCCTGACTGAAACGATACGAAAAATTGATCATGATGCGGCGATCCATCTCGCGCGCGACATCCAGCATCTGACGTGCTTCCTTCGCATTCATGGCCATTGGTTTTTCGCAGAGGACATGCGCGCCGGACTTGAGCGCGGCAATGGTCAGTGGCTTGTGAAATTTGTTTGGCGTTGCGATGGAGACAATGTCCAGCGCTTCTTTGCGAATCATGGCCTTGGCGTCGGTGTAGCGCATGGGCACCTTGTGCTGGTCACCCAATGTTTTCAGGCGCGCTTCATCGAGATCGGCGATGGCGACGACTTCTGCATGGCGATGTTCGTTGAATGCGGCGATGTGCGCGCGTCCCATGCCGAGGCCGACGACCCCGACGCGTAGTTTGGATGACGCCATTGCGGTGGACCTCTTTGCCACTAATTGAATAGCCCTGAATTACTCGAAAGCATCAGGGCTGATGATGCCGCTGGCCACTGGTGTCACTGGACCCTTCATGGTGGCACTAAAGTCTGGCGTGAATGATATGCTCAGTGTGCCGCCCGGCATGTGTACCGTTATCGCTGAATCACACAGTCCCAGTTTGTGAGCAACGGCGGCGGCGGCGGTGCTGCTGCTTCCGGAGGCCAGCGTGTATCCGGCGCCACGTTCCCATATCTGGATCGAGATGTTGGCACGATCAATGATTTGCAAGAGTTGGACGTTGATACGATTGGGGAACTGCGCGTGTGTTTCGATGCGTGGGCCGAATCGGAGCGCGTCGGCTTCACTGACGTGATCACGAAGCACCACGCAATGCGGATTGCCGACACTGGCACAGCACACGGTCAGGGATTCGCCGTCGATGACCAGGGTTTCGTTGAGCACGTCGCGCTTTTCGCCGGCGACAGGGATTTCTGAGCTGTCGAAGGTGACGCGGCCCATTTCGACGGTCACATTTTCGCCCTGACCATGCACTTCAGATTGAACATTGCCGCCCAGGGTCTCGATCGTGAAGGGCGCGTTCGTGACGCGATTCGTGTCGAACAGGTAGCGCGAAAAAATACGCAGGCCGTTGCCGCTCTTTTCTGCCTCACTGCCATCAGGGTTGAAAATCTTGAGACCAAAATCACAGGTATCCGAGGGGAGGGGACCGAGTAAAATGCCGTCTGAGCCGACGCCGTAATTGCGATGACAGATCCGTATGATTTGCGCCTCGCTTGGCAGGCCGTTGAAGGCATCCGCTTCCATGACGAGGTAATCGTTGCCCAGTCCGTGGTATTTTGAAAATTGCATGCTCTTTACTCCTGTAGACGGGGATGTTTAGGTCGACCGTCCGCCGCCCGGGTTGGGTAAAGCTTGTTCCCATTCGTTCATAAAAGACTGCGATTGTTGCGACGAATGCAGGAACGCGAAGCGGGCGACTTGTCGGCCGACCTCAAGCACACGTTCCTTCAATGTATCGTTTGTCATCGAACCCTCGTCGTCAAAATGTTTATAGGCATCCGCGACCGAGGCTTGCTGTGGGACGACCCATGCATGCAGCGCTCTACCGATATTGCGTAAGCTGTTGAGGGCGTCGACCGCCCCGAGGGCACCACCGGAAACGCCGACGAGGCCGAGCATCTTGCCTTCGAACTGGTCAAACCCCATCAAGTCGATGGCGTTTTTCAGCACCCCGGCGTAGCTGCCGTGATACTCAGGCGTGGCAACAATGAGACCGT
>JBLHHU010000113.1:0-10400 GCA_047615735.1 Kiritimatiellia bacterium
GTAGATGGCGCGGTGCCTTCCCGTCTTCCGGTCCACGCGAGTCCTCGAGGATGCCGACGACCCGGATGTTGAAATATGACGATTCGTCATAATAGAAAAAACCGTCCGCGTTGACGACGGACTCTGAGGACGGAAATTCAAGCCCCCGGCCGGCGTAGCGCGCGGCCTGATGGGCAACGCGCTGGCGGGTGGCGGCATCGGCATCGGCGTGTCCGGCCAGCACAATACGCTGGAACGTGGCGCGTGGCATCATTGTGAAGGTGCCCATCAGGAGCGCGAGCACCAGCCATGCCCACGCGGCACGGCGTAAGGTGGTGTGCGCGCATTTTGCGAGAAAAATCAAGGCAATGACGGCCATTAGGATCGAGGTAGCTGCAACCAGACGGCTGACATAAAACAGCGTGATCAAGATGAACCCGGTGGCAAAGGTGCCGAGGATGCTGCCGATGTTGTTCCATGCGTAGACGATGCCGAGGGTTCGGCCTGACGCACGCCCGGCGTCGAGGGACCACTTGACCACGGCAGGTGTTAATGTGCCTAGCGCCATGGCTGGCAGGAAAAAGGCGCCAACGACAACAATCAGGACACGCATGAACCAGGGAATAGGTAGCCCCATCCAGCCTGCGGTGGCCTCGTTGACGAGGTAATGCGTCTGTAAAATGAGCATGCAAAAGAACGAGGCAAATAGGTAAAGGCCGCCAACGAGCATGCGCGGGCTGTGACGATCGGCTAGTCGCCCGCCGATGACGTTGCCAACACTGAGTCCTGCCAGAATGACGCCCAGCACAGCGGTCCAAGTGTAAATCGAGTGGCCAATTTGGGCGACGGCCATGCGGCTGGCGCATAATTCAATCAGCATGACACAGAACCCGCTTGTGAAGACGAGCATGCATGGGAGCACGAGGCTGGCGGAAGGTTCGCCTTCTGGGGCTTGCGCTGAGGCGTCAAGCGGTGTCGTGGTTGCCGATTGTCGGCGCCGCACGGCGATCACGCCGAAAACTATGCCGGCCAAGAGCAATCCGATCGTGGCGATCATGACAATGACCTGGCTGCGTAGCGTATCGACCAGAAAGAATCCGGTCACAAAGGTGCCGACGATCGATCCGACCACGTTGGCGGAATAGACGGCCCCGACCGTTTTGCCGGTGGCGTGGCCCTGCGCAAGTGCCCAGCGTGCGACAGCCGGGCTGATGGTGCCCAGGGCGGCACCTGGCAGGAAAAAGGGTAGAAAAACGACAACAATGGTACGCGTGTTCCATTCCCAGCCGGGCTGAGATAGATCCTGCGTCAAAGACCCCGCCAAATGAATGGCCGGTTCGATCAGGAAGCAGGCCAACGCAGAGGCACCGAAAAGCGTGCCGAGCAAAAGAGTGGGTCGGACGCGGTCCGAAAGGCGGCCACCGACATAGTTACCCAGGGTCATGCCTGCAAAAATGACGCCGATAACGGCCGTCCATGTATAAAGGGATGCGCCAATATAGACGGCTATCATACGGCTGGCGACAAGCTCAACCATCATGATGCAGAAGCCCGAATAGGCCGAAATAAGTAGCGGAATATGAAGCGAAGGTCTCTTTTGTGGGCTTTCAGTCATAGGCCGCATGTTGTATGGAATCGCCCCGCCAATCAAGAACCGCGTGCGTGATTGGCTAGAAGATGGCCGAAATCGACTAAAAGGGCGGTTTTTCGTTCGATTATGCCATTTTAAACAGTGGCGTGTTGACTTGGCAGGCCGTTTCCACTAGTTTTAGCGTTTCATTTTTGCAGATTCTGAGGCGTCGACATGTTGTTGAGCGTCCCAATAAGAAAAAGGAAGCAACATGTCCATCAAAGTTGGAATTAATGGTTTCGGTCGTATCGGTCGTTTGGTTTTCCGTGCTGCGGAAGCGCGTGATGATATGGAAGTCGTGGCAGTCAATGATCCCTTCTTGGATCCCGACTATATGGAGTACCTGTTGAAGTACGACAGTGTCCATGGTCGTTTCAAGGGCGACGTGTCCGGTGATGATGGAAAATTTGTTGTCAATGGCCGTGAAATCGCCGTTTTCGGTGAACGCAATCCTGCTGATATCAAGTGGGGCGAGGCTGGCGCGGATTACATCGTCGAATCGACAGGTGTCTTCCTGACCAAGGAAACGGCTGAAGGTCACATCAAGGGCGGTGGCAAGAAGGTCATCATGTCAGCTCCGTCGAAAGACGACACGCCAATGTTCGTCATGGGCGTCAATCATCAAGAATACACCGCTGACATGCAGTATGTGTCTAACGCCTCCTGCACCACGAACTGCCTGGCCCCGCTGGCCAAAGTCATCCACGACAATTTCGGCATCGTTGAAGGTCTGATGACCACGGTTCACGCCATGACGGCAACCCAGAAGGTTGCTGATGCTCCATCCGGTAAGGATTGGCGCGGTGGCCGCGCGGCTTCTGCCAACATTATTCCGTCCAGCACGGGCGCCGCCAAGGCGGTTGGCAAAGTGATTCCAGACCTCAATGGCAAATTGACCGGTATGGCATTCCGTATTCCTACGTTGGACGTGTCGGTTGTCGACCTGACCTGCCGTCTGGAAAAGGGTGCCTCCTACGATCAGATCAAAGCGGCCATCAAAGCCGCCTCAGAAGGCGAATTGAAGGGTATTCTGGGCTACACCGAAGACGAAGTCGTTTCAAACGATTTCATCGGCGAAACCTGTACGTCTATCTTTGATGCGGGTGCTGGTATTTCGCTTAACGATAACTTTGTGAAGCTCGTGTCGTGGTACGACAATGAGTGGGGTTATTCTAACAAGGTTCTCGACTTGGTCGCTCATATGGCTTCGGTCGACGCCTAAGTCCCCAAGCGACCAACGACACAGGAGCCCAGACCACCGTGAACAAGAAAAGCCTTGTTGATATTGATGTAGCAGGAAAGCGTGTTCTCATGCGTGCGGACTTCAATGTTCCGCTCGAGGGGGGCGCTGTCAGCGATGACACACGTATTAGCGCTGCCTTGCCAACGATCAAGCACATCCTTGATCACGGTGCTAGTCTGGTCCTCATGAGTCACATGGGGCGGCCAAAAGGCAAGGTGAACCCTGAACTCACCTTGGCTCCAGCTGCCGCGCGTTTGTCCGAACTGCTCGGCAAGCCGGTTACGTTCGCCAACGATTGCGTCGGCGCAGAGGTAGAAGCACAGGCCCAGCAATTGCAGGCCGGCGAGGTGTTGTTACTCGAGAACCTGCGTTTTCACGCAGAAGAAGAGGGTAAAGCCACCATTGCCGACGATGCATCTGCCGATGACATTGCGGCAGCCAAAGCCGACATGAAGGCGCGTCAGCGCACCTTTGCTGAACAGCTTGCACGTTTGGGTGATGTGTACGTCGACGACGCTTTTGGTACGGCTCACCGCGCGCACGCATCCATGGCGGGCGTCACTGAGTTCATGCAAGAGTCGGTATCCGGATTTTTGCTTGAGAAAGAAATTCAATATCTCGGCAAAGCCATCGAAGCGCCTGAGCGTCCGTTCGTGGCCATTCTTGGCGGTGCCAAGATTAGCGGCAAAATCGACGTCATTTTGAACCTGATCGACAAAGTCGATACGGTCATCGTGGGTGGCGGTCTGGTCTATACTATGTACAAAGCCATGGGCTTAAACATCGGTGATTCTTTGCTTGAAGAGGATCGCGTCGAACTGGCTGGCGAAATCTTGAAACGCTTCGAAACGTCACGCGCCAAACTGCTGATGCCTTTGGATCATGTGATTGCTGACGGATTCAGCGAAACGGCCAATACGCAGATCGTCGATCGCGAAGCTATTCCTGACGGATGGGAGGGCTTGGATATCGGACCCAAATCCATTGCCTTGTTTGTAGAAGAATTGCGCAAAGCCAAAACCGTTCTTTGGAATGGCCCGCTGGGTTGTTTCGAAATGGCTCCATTTGCTGCCGGCACCATGTCGATTGCGAAGGCCATTGCGGAAACCGACTGTGTCAGCATTGTGGGCGGCGGCGACAGCATCAGCGCCATCAATAAGAGCGGGTTGACGGAACACTTTTCACATCTTAGCACCGGCGGCGGTGCGAGCCTGGAGTTTCTGGAAGGCAAAGCCTTGCCAGGCGTGGTCGCACTTAGCGACCGATAAAGCATCACGCGCGAATCCGCGAAAAATGAAGGCAACATCATGGGAACCGAAACACGCTTGAAAAAACGTCGTAAGAAGATCGTCGCAGGCAACTGGAAAATGAACAACTCCGTCGCTGATGGTGTTGATCTGGCAACGAGTGTTTGCCGTGAGTTGGCCGATTTTCGCGATGTCGACGTTGTGCTCTGCCCGACGTTCACCGCGATTAAAGCGGTTGGTGAGGCGATTGAAGATTCGCACATCAAGATGGGTGGCCAGAACATGCACTGGGAAGCCTCCGGCGCTTACACTGGTGAAATTTCCGCAGCCATGTTGCGTGATCTGTACTGCCACTTTGTTATTATTGGACACAGTGAACGTCGTCAGTTCTTCCACGAAACCGACGAAACCGTGAATTTAAAGGTCAAAGCAGCATTAGCTGCGCGCCTTGTTCCGATTCTTTGCGTCGGCGAAACCCTTGAAGACCGCGAGTCCGATGAAACCGAAAACGTCATTCGCCGCCAGCTCGAAGGTGGCTTGGAAGGCGTTGTTCTGGACGGAACCTGCGAGTTGATTGTTGCCTATGAGCCTGTTTGGGCGATTGGAACCGGCTTGACGGCAAGCCCTGAACAAGCGCAGAGTGTGCACGCGTTTATTCGTGAGACCGTTGCGTCACTGTATGATGATGCAACGGCCGCGTCGCTTCGCATTCAATACGGAGGTAGTATGAAGCCCAATAATGCGGCCGAACTATTCGCACAACCCGATATTGATGGTGGACTCATTGGCGGCGCAGCGCTGGACGCGCGTTCGTTCGTTGAAATTATTCGGGCAGGTAAGCCCGGGACGTCGAATGCCGACGTCTAAGGCTGAAAGCTAACAAATATCATGATTAATACGTTAATTTACATTCTACTGGTTCTCGAAGTCATCGTCTGTTTTATGCTTCTGGCGGTGATCCTGGTGCAGCGCTCTAAGAGCCAAGGCGCCGGGATGGCCTTTGGTGCAGGGATGGGAGAGACCATGTTTGGTTCCCAAGTCGGCAACATCCTGACGCGTAGCACGGTTATTCTTGGAATCACCTTTCTCGTTATCACAACCGCGCTGGCCTATTTGACGCCAAAGGCTACGGGACGTGGTGCCACGGATTTGGCGCCTGACGTGAATCCGGTTCAGCAACAACAACAGCCGCCTCCTGTTTCATCAGCACTGCCGACTGGCGACGGATCGTTCCCAACGCCAACCGAAACCACAGCGCCGACCGACGTAACGTTTCCGACGGTGACACCCGAAGCCGCTGCGCCCGCTGTTGAAGTTGCCCCCGTTGAGGCGACGTCAGCACCGGTTGCCGAAGCTGCACCCGCAGAGGTTGCACCGGTTGAAGTAGCACCCGTTGAGGTGACTCCTGAAGCGGTGCCAAAGCCTGCCGAGTAAGGTTTTTTCCAGGCTAATTTAGAAGCGCCGTGATCGCCCGATCACGGCGTCTTTTTTTGGACTTCTAATCCGAAGGTCGTGACCACGCCTTCGGCTTGGCGAGGTGAGACCGCCCGGTTTTGGTGGACACGTCTTTCTCTTAGCACGAAGGGATTTGGGAACCGTGATTTATGCCAGAAAGATCCGGCGGAGGCCCGCCGGGCTCCAAAGTTGGAAAGCTTAAGTCAGTTCTCAGTGAAAAGTCCGAGGTGAAAGATTCCCCCTGGAGCCCGGCGGGCTCCGCCGGTTTTCTCCTCGCGCTTCAGTTCGCTGTCATTAAGAGTGCGGTGTGTCCACCAAAACCGGGCAGCCTCGACTGTCTGCCACAACAGGGCAACCTCAGCAGGAGTGCTGCAGAGCGTGGGAAAACCTAATCTTGACTCATGGATTATGCGCCGTGCATAATATGAGGACTGGTTGAGAATAGGAGAACCACGTGTTTACGGAAAATCAGACCGAGATTCTGCGCCTTCTTAGACTGGAGCCCGCTACGGCACGATCCATGTCTGAGTTAGGTGGTCTGTTGGGCAAACATCCTGGTGTTTTTCAACGCGGCTTGAACGCGCTTGAGCAGGATGGCTATGTGATCAGTGAACGGCGGCATGGACGTCGCCAGATCCGCATCAACAGGGCGCATCCCCTCTATGATGCCGTATCCGCCATACTGGAGCACCATTGCAAGCCCCTTAATGCCGATCTCTATGTGACGGCACGGCTAACGCCACAGACCTCCTCGCCGCGTGTGGCGGAAGCGCCTGAGCGCTACAGGTCCGCCGCTGCAAAGATCCTGATCATCGCAGGTCCGAATGGTGCGGGTAAGACGACTTTTGCCCGAGAGTATCTGCCGCATGAGGCACACTGCCCAATGTTCATCAATGCCGACTTCATCGCGCTGGGGCTCTCCCCATTTGCTCCCGAGAAGGCGGCCATGCAAGCTGGCAGACTGATGCTTGGGGAGCTCCGTCGGCATATCACTAATCAGCACAGCGTCGCGTTTGAAACCACGCTTAGCGGGCGCCGCTACGCCAAACGCATTCCTGCCTGGCGGGAGCAAGGTTTTGGCGTCAAACTCATTTTCCTCTCTCTGCCGAGCGTGGAACTGGCCATAGCACGCGTGGAGAGTCGCGTGCTGCAAGGCGGGCACGCCATTCCCCAGGAGACCATTCGCCGCCGGTTTCACGCGGGTATAGAAAATTTCAATGCGGTGTACAAACCATTGGTTGATGCGTGGGCGCTGTATGACAACGCAGGTCCCGCGCCAGTTCTGATTGAGGAGGACGAGAGATGAAACAATTGAAGAGGGTCAAGGATCCGGATATTCGCGGGGCGGAACCGGCACTTCAACGCGCAGCGCTGGCAGCTCGGAGGATTGCAAGAATCACGGGCACACCTCTCGTTATCTGGAAAAATGGCAAGATTGTCAGACTGCCACTTGGCAACACGCTAACCCGACGGCGAGAAGGGGATTAAGGCATGGATACCCAGCAGAGAATCGCGACCGAGAGAGCTGGGACCCCAAGGTCTACAAACATGAGCACCTGACAGGACTCGTCGAGGGGACACTTTTCGCCGACGGAATACAGGAAGAGGCCGCTTAAAAATCGAGACAGATGGATGCGCTCTTTAGGGTCTCATCCGAATGCTGCTAATTTAAGGGGTTCCAGCATGGTGCGGCCACGTTTTCAATGTCCAACAGCCAACGAGGAATTTCCAACCGAACAAGGGCAGACCTTGGCTCTGCAAGATGGCTGTCACCAGCCAAATGCGTCTCATCTGCACTCTTGATTTGCCTTGGAAATTGCCACTCCGCTTCGCTCCGTTGCTGTCCGAATACGGACAGCCTGTCTCCCGTTGGTCGGCTGGAAATTCCTTGTTGGCTGTTGGGTGTTCAGTAAGTAGGGCCTTTTCTCGAGCTAGGAACGAGCGGGGAAATGGCCCAGCACCCGAGCAGGCTCCAATCCGCGGCCAGTTCGCCCTCGCAAGCTCGGGCAGAACAGGCCGTACTTTCGGCTAAACGAACGTTACGAGCAGTCCAGAATGCTGCCCCTAATCGGCCCCGTTCTTAGTTGGCCCTAGATCGCATTCCTGATCTGTCTGGTTTCTCGATCTCTAACGCCGGCTTCAGCAGCGTGCTTCTCCCAGCTGCCCAGGGCGTCGGTGACCTGATCGACAATGTGCTTCAGTTTTGGGAGGGTGGCGATCCCGCACTGGCGACCGCAGTCGAGCAGGTCCTGCTTTGTGATACTCTCACGCTTGCCGCCGACTGACATCTGCTGGATGGCCGTCCATTTTCCGGGGCCGACCGCGTGGGCATAGGTGACGTCGAAGGCCGGGGCCAATCGCCACTCACCGGATTCGTCCATCAGGAACCCGACGTTCTTGGCGTGATCATCTTTGTTGCACCCGAGAACGTTGAACACCATTCGGCGAAACGCCTCGAGGCGATCTTCAACGGGCAGGTCAAGCCGGGTGACGACGATGTCGAGATAGCCCTCGTAGGCGTGGCTGTGCTCCCACGGGGCGGCGTACGGCATGTGTGCGATGCCGAACAGGGATGCCAGGTGCACCTTCTGATCGTCTGCCGGTCGATCGAAACGACGTGTCATGAAGTGCGCACGTCCTCCTTCTTCGAACAGCCTGCAGGGCGACATCTTTAAGCCTGCCTGTCCAGCCATCATGGCGTAGGCGTACTCGATACGGCCATATCCCTGTGGGTCTCGAACACCATCAAATGCGGCCGAGACACCATCAAACTTCAACAGCCAGTGCTCGAAATTATGGGGTACTCTGGCCTGGCCTGAGCGCACTTCATTGGTGACAGGATTCCACGCGATAACGGCTTTGGCACGGGCGCCGCCTGCCGATGTGCCGACACTGAGTATGTCGTTAAGGTCTTCTTCGTCCTGCAGTTGGGTGGACAGTCCCTCCTTCGTCGCCAGTGCTTCAGACGCGAGCTCGACAAGCCGATCCACCTCGACCCGTTCGGAGCGGGCCGCGTCCGGTCTTAACCCGGGCCGGAACTCCAGCGCTCCCATGCTCCGTGCTCCCATATAGCAGAGCCGCTCGACCGGCGTGAAGTCGGCTGGCGTGCGTCCTTGCCGACGTACCCATTCATCAATCAGTACGTTGCCGTAAGTATCCGGAAGGCAGTCGGCCAGGAGTCCGGGTAGGCCCCAGTATGACTGGTGCAGTCTGGGATACTGGTAGGGCCCCGCACGCAGCGGCATCTGGAGTGGTGCCAATTCGATTCCGGTCGCGATGAATTCGGGCGTGTATTCGAATACGGCCACGTGCCTGGGGGCATCCCAGTAGACGACGCCAACCTTCGTGTCGCCGTAGATCACATCTGCGAGTTGAATCGCCATCTAGCGGACCCTCTGTCGCTGCCTGCCTGCAAGCTTCTGAAGTTCGAGGGGGCTTGGGGTGGGGGCCGGCAACAGCTCCGGGAGCGCTCCCGCATGACCAAGCGCTTGCAGCACTCTCGCCAGCGTTGCGGTTGTGACCGGTTTCCCATTCTCCAGCGACGATAGCGAGTCATTGCTGACCGCCGCCCGAGCGGAAAGGTCGCGCTGCTTCAACTCGAGCCTGATTCTCTCCCGTCGTACCCGTTCACCCAGCTCAATGAGATCTTTCATAACTATGGTTATAGGCTGTTATAATCAGTAAAACAAGGAGTAATAATGGAAAACCCGTTATTGTGGAGGCTCTCGTGGTTTCGCCACGATTTCACCCAGTGACGCCGAGGGTCTGTCCCGAATGGCACTAAGATAAGCCTCTTTCGCATGAACCACGTTAATGGTACGTGCCATTAAATACCCAAATACCCAAGTACCCAAGGAAACCCGAAATGCCCAAGCCCGAAAGGAGGAGAAGAACGCTCCGGCCGCGCTATTCGTCATTCGGGGTTTAGATTTCTTTGGGTATTTGGGTACTTGGTTGTTTGGGTATTTCAATGGCACGCCAGAAAAGGTCGATCCTTGCCAGAAACGCTTAACTTAGTGCCATTCGGGTCTGTCCCCCCAATTTGTTAAAGTAACCGCATTCCGGGCAGTCCAAAAGTAGGGCCTTTTCTCGAGCGAGGAACGAGCGGGGAAATGGCCCAACGCCAGAGCAGTCTCTAAAGCGCGGCCAGTTCGCCCTCGCAAGCTCGGGCAGAACAGGCCGTACTTTCGGCAAAACGAATGTTACGAGCATCCCTGAATGCTGCTCTATCGGCGCAACAATGCACTAACCCCACAAGACAATCTCCGTTCGAAGACTCACTTCGATTGAACTACGAAGGGGAAATGCAGAACTCCTTTGTAGTTCAATCGTAGCGAGCTTGCCGCGCGTACTCGCGTGGGTACGAGCGGAGATTGTCTGAAAGACCTACGGAACCCTCGCCTCCCACGGTCAGAGTGACAACCTATTTCAGGACGGGACCCTTTCTGCACTATGTGTTTCATTCTCTCGGATGGCGCGCGTTTGAACCTGGCAGAGGAGGGCACCTGAGAAGACAAGGGTAACGATTAGGGCAAAGATAAAGGGGGAAAATGCATTTCCGCGTCTTTACCGTAATCTCCTTATGGCGACGGTTTGTTTACTCGCTTCGGCGACTTGTCGTGAAGCGTGGATCCAGCGCGTCGCGCAAGCCGTCGCCGAGTGTGTTTAATGCAAAGAGGGTCAGCGACAACGCGATGCCGGGCGCAATCAACATCCATGGATAGGATTCCATGTAGCGTGCGCCGTCACGTATCAGGAGACCCCATGAGCTCTGTGGCGGTTGTACGCCCAGTCCCAGGAAGCTTAGGAACGATTCGAGTAGCATCACTTGCGGCACGGTGAGGGT
>JBLHHU010000114.1:0-10372 GCA_047615735.1 Kiritimatiellia bacterium
CTGGCGTAGGTTCCTCCGCCAGAATGGCCAAACCGTTCTGAGCAGCGCGCTTTTCGAGACCCGGAATCGCTTCGGCCGGGCAATAGCCCTTTATGTAGGCAACGTGTTGCCCGTGCTGGGCCATTCCCGCTTCGGCTTCAAGAAAGCGAAGCTCGTCTTGAAGTGTCTGTAGCCAACGTTCGATGATTCCACGATGGATCGACATTTCCGCCAGTTTCCAACCGAGCAGGGAATGTTGGTGCTCCACTTCGTCAATATGCGCTTTAAGCGCGGTCAACGACATCTCGGGTAAGTCGACGTCGACGGCATCCGTGATGGTGGGTTCGGACTGAGCGACGACCAGGCGATAGCGCGCGGTTTTCGATTCAGCGATCGTGAAAAGGTCCGCTTCGCCGCTAATCGTGCCTGGGCTGCGTACGCTGTCCTTAATGAGACGAACATGCAGTCCATTTTCGACGAGTGTCTGAATGCGCTTTGGATCGAAGTCGCCTAGTGGGGTGATACGTTCGAATTCCTTTTGAGCAACCTCTAGTTCGTGCGCCAGACTTTGCTGCTTCGTAGCAAGGGCGAGCGTTTCGAGAATAGCGTCTCCGGCAACCTCGCTGAGACGTTTGTCCTTTGGCAGGGATGACGTCGCTTTTGCGCGCGGGTCCAGTTCCAATTCTAAGAGGGCCTGCTTGGCCGCTTCGACGCGATCGTGCTTCTTTTCGATGGCCTCATTCTCAGGGCGCACGCTGTCCACGACGTGTAAAACACCCATCGACTGCAGGCGTTCCACCGTCGCATGACGATCGTCCTGGTGGCAAAGCACCGCAAGTTTTTTCATTTTAACGATCATTGCAGCACTCTGAAAATGGAATAGGTCAACATTGGCTATACGTCCACGGATCGGCGTTTGGCAATCTTTCCGCGTGCGACGGCGGCGGTCTGTTCATCACCCAAAAAGATGCGAATCACGCGAATGTGCTCCCGACAATTTGGGATTTTCACTTTTTCGAATAAGTTGACGCGCTGATTGGTCACGCGTAGTTCTTCTTGAATGCGTGTGCGTTGCTCTTCGAGCACTTCCCTTTCGACGCGCATGCGAATGAGCTCGCCAAGGGTGTCGGACGCATCGTCCAACCATGCCGGGGTGGCATACATGTCGATCGGTGCGGCTTCAAGTTCGACCTTTTCGAGAACCGGGATCTCAACACCAGCGATATTGCCGGATGAAACAGTGACCTGGCGCAGGACGAGCAGCGATTCGATATCGACATGCGGTTCAGAAACGAGTTTCACCCACGTATTGA
This sequence comes from Kiritimatiellia bacterium, assembly GCA_047615735.1. Lineage (GTDB taxonomy): Bacteria > Verrucomicrobiota > Kiritimatiellia > UBA8416 > JAIOPI01 > JAPKCZ01. Next base: position 1,293 of record JBLHHU010000114.1, read on the forward strand.
GTTTCGCACGGCCATTGGCTTCACGTTCACGAACGATTTCGACTTGGGCCGTGATCGTCTGAATCTCGACTTGGAGTTGTTGCTTCTTCAATTGAAGCATGGGCAGAAATCGTTCGTAGCGTTTCAGCGCTTCGCGCTGCGCTTTGAGCTCATTCTTCGTATGTTTTATTTTTTCTGCCATGAGCTTTCGATCGTCGACGGGTCTACGCGGCGGCCGTTTCGGACTTCTTTTTCTTCTTCTTAGGCCAGAATTCGTCGAGCAGTGACGTCGAAATACCGGTTTCAATCGCGTCGAAGCAATCGGAAAGGATCTTCCAACCCAAATCCAGTGCCTCTTCGAGCGGAATGTTGACCGACAAGTCCATCATTTCGGCTTCGAACCGTGCACCGTAACGCAGAAGTTTTAGATCCCATTCGCCCATACGGAAGCCCATCGATTGTTTTTCGATGGTTTCACGATAGTCCGCGAAGAGCTGAATCATCGCGGTCATGATGGCACGATGGTCATCACGTGTATCGCCGTTGACCATCTGCTTCAGGCGGCTCAATGACCCGAAAGGCTCAATGCGTCCGTCGCGAAGATAGAATTGCCCTTCGGTGATGTAGCCGGTGTTGTCCGGTACGGGATGCGTAACATCGTCGCCTGGCATGGTCGTCGCAGCGAGAATGGTAATACTGCCGGCACCTTCGAAGTCGACCGCTTTCTCGTAGCGTGAGGCGAGCTGACTGTAAAGGTCGCCGGGATAGCCACGGTTGGATGGAATTTGCTCCATCGTGATCGCAATTTCTTTCATCGCATCAGCAAAGTTGGTCATGTCCGTCAGTAATACCAGCACGCGCTTGCCTTGCAGGGCGAATTGTTCGGCCACAGCCAGACTAACATCCGGAACCAACAGGCATTCGACAACAGGATCCGAAGCGGTGTGCATGAACATAACGGTACGTGAAAGCGCGCCACTCTCTTCGAGCGTATCGCGGAAGATCAGGTAATCGTCGTGCTTCAGTCCCATGCCGCCAAGAATGATGACGTCAACTTCAGCTTGAAGTGCGATACGGGCCAGCAGGGGATTGTAGGGCTCGCCGGCTTGCGCGAAAATTGGAAGTTTCTGGGATTCCACCAACGAATTGAATACATCGATCATGGGAATGCCGGTACGTACCATGTTCTGCGGAATAATACGCTTGGCTGGATTGACGGATGGACCACCAATCTCAATCAGATTGTCGACCAACGCTGGACCGTTGTCTCGGGGCTCGGTGCCGCCGGTGAAGATGCGGCCCAGCAGGCTGTCGGAAAAGGAGACCTGCATGGCACGTCCAAGAAAGCGGACTTGTGCATCGGTGCTGATTCCGCGTGCGCCGGAAAAAACCTGCAAGGAGACTTCATCACCCTTGAGGCGGATGACCTGTGCCAAGGATGTGTTACCACGTGAGCTAACTTGGGCCAGCTCGCGGTAGCGGATGTCCTGAGCGCGGATGTTGATCACGTTGCCCGCGATGCTCTCTACTTTATGATATACTTTCTGCATGCGCAGCAACCTCCGCGACCATCTTGGCCAGTTTCTTTTCAAGGGTCTTAAATTCCGGACTCTCCATCTCCACGCGGTTCCAGTCGCGTGTCGTCTGGGATAGTTGATGGAAAAAGGTTCGTGCCTTTTCCTTGTCATCAAAATTGAGCGGCGTCTGCAATATGTTGGCCAGGACGGCAAACACATGCACCTGACGTTCGCCCGTGGTTGAGCAGTCGACATCGTGGTAGGCATCTTGCTGCAAATACACCCCGTCGAGATACTCGCTCTTTAGGTAGATCAGAAAGTCGTCAATCACGGTGCCTTCTTCGCCGACCACTTTCATCATCTGGCCGACATCGCTTCCGCGTTGCAGAATCGCACGCGCTGATTCAACCTGGGTGTCGTCCACCACGCTGGGGTATTTACTCCAGCTTTCGAGTGGATCAATGGCAGGGTAGCGTCGGGCATCGGAGCGTGCACGCGACAGGCCGTGGAAGGCGCCGACCACTTTGAGCGTGGACTGCGTCACCGGTTCGTCGAAGTTGCCGCCCGCGGGGCTGACGCTGCCACCGATGGTGACGGAGCCGGTGCTGCCATCTTTGAGGCGCACAAGGCCGCCGCGTTCATAGAAGTTGGCGATCACGGATTCGAGATAAGCCGGAAAGGCTTCTTCGCCCGGAATTTCTTCGAGTCGGCCGGACTGTTCGCGTAAGGCTTGTGCCCAGCGCGAGGTGGAGTCCGCCAGCATCAGCACATCGAGGCCCATTTGGCGATAGTAGCTGGCCAGTGTCACGCCGGTGTATACGGATGCTTCACGCGCGGCAACGGGCATTGAGCTGGTGTTGCAGATGATGGCCGTGCGGTCCATGAGGCTCTTGCCCGTACGCGGATCGATGATCTCGGGGAATTCACGCAAGGTCTCAACCACTTCGCCGGCGCGTTCACCGCAGGCGGCGATGATGACGACGTCGACTTGGGCGTAGCGACTGGTGATTTGCTGCAGTACAGTTTTTCCTGCGCCGAACGGTCCGGGGATGCAGTACGTACCACCGCGGGCGACGGGGAAAAAGGTGTCGACGATGCGAACCTGCGTCACCAGCGGGTCGACGGGGCGAAGGCGCTCGGAAAACGCATCAATCGGCACTTTGACAGGCCAACGTTGCATCATTTGCACATCGCTACTGTTGCCTTCGCTGTCGCGAAGCGTTGCGATGGTGTCCGTTACGGTGAACTCAGCTTCGGATGCAATTTTTTCAACCGTCCACTGGCCCTTCCATCCGAAAGGAACCATAATCTTGTGTGCGAAAAGACCTTCGGGCACGGAGCCGAGTGTTTCGCCAGCGGTGATCGTTGTGCCTTCCGTGACCGAAGGCGTGAAGAGCCATTTCGTGTCGCGGGGCAGGGCAGGTAGGTAGGTGCCGCGTGGAAGAAAAAATCCGCATTTTTCAGCCAGTTGAGGCAAAGGATTTTGCAAACCGTCGAAAACCTGGGTCAAGAGGCCCGGGCCGAGTTCGACCGAAAGCAGTTCGCCGGTAAAATCGACTTTGTCGTTGATCGCCAGGCCGGCGGTGTCCTCAAACACCTGCATGTCGGCCTGATCGCCGCGAATACGGACGACCTCGCACATGAGTCGCAAGTCATTCAAAAGAGCATAGCCCACTTCGTTCTGCGCTACGGCGCCGTCAAAGCGAACGGTGATCATGTTGCCGTTAACGCCGGTGATCGTTCCTTTGGTCATAGTCGTTCCGTCTGTATGTGCTGTGTGCTCCGTGATGCTTCACGGGCGTTCACATGCACCTTAGTTTCTTAAATAAGGCTTCAAACGCGATGTGTTCATGCATCGCTCTTCGATCGTTGTTCAATAAGGTCCTCGGCGCGCGTGCGACCGCGTGCTTCGCTGAGCGATGCCCAGCGTTCGACAATTTTCAATCGCAGGCCATAGGCCAGAATGGATTCGAACGAGAACATGTCGAACCCGGCTAAGCGTTCCACTTGGTCCCAGCGGAAACGGTCGATGGCCAATTCGCGTTGTAGGGGATCGGTCAATGCAAACGCATCCGTGACCGCCTTTTCGGCGAGGCCTTCAAATGGAACGCCCTGGCGTACGACGGTGGCTGGCTCGACGTGACGTTTGGTTGCGCGATAGCGTGCGACGGCATTACGAATTTGCGCGTCCAGTGTCCGCCAGGCGCGAACAAATGGGTGGGCGGCCTCGGTTTCGTCGGAGAGTAGTGCCTGCATGGCGCAACGGTGACTCGGTGCGAGGTGCGCCTGACACAAATCCTTAAAATCGACCACCGACATCGGCAATGCGCCGTCTATCTTCAGCGATGGTAGGCTCGCAGCAAAATAATAGTAGCTCATGCAGGGGGCTCTGCTTAGGCGTTGGTTGATGCTTGCTGAAGGATGCCGGCGATGTGCGGACGCAACAATTGACTGAGCGCCTGCGTAATTGCCTCTTGGGTAAAATCGTGTTCCACGTTCTCGTCGCGTAGTGAAATCTTGAAGCCACCTGTGACACGTCCATCGCCGACGACCTCGAGGCCTTTTGCGGCGGCACCGGTCAGGCGCGCTTTGACGTGTTTTAAAATTTCTTTCTGCGTTCCTTCTGGGACGATGATTGAAACGTCGCGCGCGGCGTCACCTTCGCGTGCATAGGCTTGTGCGATATCCGCAATGATCTGGCCGAGTGCTTCTGGCGACAGGGCCTCGCCGACATCCTGATGGACGAGCGTGTGGACGGTCTTGTTGATGGATTCACCCAGGGACAACAAAACGTCACGTGCTGCTTGCGCCAATGCCTTTTCGCCACGTTCGGCGAACGTTTCGCCATCGCGCTCCGCGGTTTGACGAAGTGTGGCTGCTTTGGATTCAGCGTCGGCAATGAGGTCGGCCGCTTTGGCGCGTGCATCGGCGATAATGGTTTCGGCTTCTGCTTTGGCTTTGTCGACGCCATCACGCTGGATGCGATCCAAGAGCCCTTGAAGTTGTTCAGCCATGGTGTTTTGACTCCTGCTTTCTATTTAGGGCGTTGGCCTTAATGATGCAAACGGTGACACGCAATGGGCGGATATCTCGCCGATTCTCAAAATTGTCTTTTCTGGGCTGGCATTTAAGCGTCTCACCTACGCCAATTCACTGAATTGCAGTGGTATACACAAATATGCCTAATCTCAAAAAGAAAGCAGGGAGTATACACCGCTACCTAAGTTGGTCAACTCTATAGGGAATAGGGCCGTGACGTTTTGTTCCTGAAACGTGTTCAAATAAGTGTCCAGAAAGATACGATCATCTTTTTCATGTCACACTTAGGGTTTTTGTGATCATAAACTATTGTAGTTAAGTGACTTGCGCAATCGTCGGGTCCTGTATTCGTCGCCTCCGACATTTTGGTGGTTGTCGCGGAGGCAAAACCGGGCGATACGCTCATTTATTGAGTGATTTTCAGTTCCGCGGGAACTTTCTGATCCACGTGTTAGTCTAAGCTTTGCAGGTCACCACGCCATGGTGTTTTCTTAGTGGTATTTGAGCTTTAGCAAGGGGCAGCGTATGTGTGTCATAAGGCAGTTCTCGAGTGTTTTCGCATTAATCTTCTGTTTGATCGCGTGTGACGCCGTTGCAGAGGACGGTTCTTATGCAAGAGCGGCCGATCTGACCAAGCGGGGGGGCGTTCTCGCGAAAGAAGGAAACTGGGCCGAAGCGCTGGACGTGTATAAACAGGCTCTTGATCGACCGGTCGATTCGAATCCACAAGTCGTTCAGGCGCTCTACGGCGCGCACAACTGTCTCAATCGGCTGAATCGGACATCAGAACTTGATGCTTTCATCGCCGATGTCGTAAGCGTGCATTCTAACGATTGGCGCATGCTCTCGACGACAGCAGCGGTGCTGAACAGTGCTCAGCACTATGGTTACATGATCGCGGGTGAATACCAGCGCGGTCAGCACCGTGGTGGCGGCAAAGCAAAAAACTCCTATCTGCGCGACCGTCATGACGCTCTGTCGCTCAAACATCGTGCACGCGCTCTGGCACGTGAGCATGCGACACCTCACGAGTATATTCGAGAATGTTAGAGTTTTGCCCAGATGTTTCGCTACGTGGGTGGCAGAAAAAGAAAAAGCGCTATAAGCGCCATGCTGGCAATCTCGATGCCATGATCTGTCATGTGCTCGCCGAGCATGGTTCTCTTTCAGGAGAAGCGCAGAGAAGAACTGGCCATGGTGATGCGGAACATTGAGCAGTACCTCGTGGAAGACGAAGAAAACCAGACGGCATACCTGAAACTGCCCAACCAGAGATACTGGTATGGCAGCGAGTACGAGGCCCATGCTTACTATCTGAAATTGTTGGCTCGGACCGATCCTGAGCGGCGCACCGGCTCGTGGTTGGTGAAGTATCTGCTCAACAACCGTAAGCACGCGACCTACTGGACGTCCACCCGCGACACCGCGCTCTGTCTGGAAGCGTTTGCGGACTATATTCGTGCGACAGGCGAGGACGAGCCCGACATGACGGTTGCGTTGAGCATTGATGGCAAAATGCACAAGGAGGTCCGCATCAACAAGGACAACCTCTTTACGTATGATAATCGCTTTGTCTTGGAAGGACCTACGGTACGTTCCGGCGATCACACGCTGTCGGTTCTGCGAAAAGGGCAGGGGCCGCTCTACATTAATGCCTACGTGAGCAACTTTACACTCGAAGACTTCATCACGCACGCCGGGTTGGACGTCAAAGTGGCGCGTAAAGTGTATCGACTTGATCGTGTTGATAAATCCATCAAGGTTGCCGGTGCACATGGTCAGGCGCTCGATCAGAAGGTCGAGAAATACAAACGTACTGAGCTGAAGAATGACGACGTGCTAAAGAGTGGTGATCTGGTTGAAATCGAACTGATCATCGACAGTAAAAACGACTATGAATACATCATCGTCGAAGACATGAAAGCGGCAGGTTTTGAGCCTGTGGATGTACGCAGTGGTTATGGCAACAACGGCATGGGCGCTTACATGGAACTGCGCGATGAGCGAGTCGCTTTCTTCGTTCGCGCTCTCGCTCGCGGCCGCCACAGCGTGTCGTACCGCATGCGCGCAGAAATCCCAGGTCGCGTCAGCGCGCTGCCCGCCAAGATTAGCGCGATGTACGCCCCCGAACTACGCGGCAACAGCGACGAGATCAAACTCCGAATCGAAGATTGATTAACCGTTCATCGTTCTAGGTTCGACGTTCTTCGTTCAACAGCCCAGAACGCCGAACGCCGAACGAAGAACGAAGAACCTCGAACGTTATTGTGCTGTGAAACCACCGTCCACGAGAAGGCTGTGTCCGGTCACGAAGCTGGCTGTATCACCGGCAAGCCATACGACCGCATCCGAGATTTCTTTCGGGGTACCGACACGGCCAAGCGGGTGCATCGAAATGAATTGGTCACGCATTTCGCCTTCGCCGCCCGTGAATCGGTCCGCCATGTCTGTTTGGATGAGCCCTGGCGCAACGGCGTTAACGCGAATTCCATCAGGGGCATATTCCAGCGCAGCGGACTTTGTTAGTCCCTCGACGGCATGTTTCGAGGCAATGTAGATCGCGCCATGCGCAAGTCCAATTTTTCCCGCAATACTCGAGGTGTTGATGATCGAGCCGCTGCCATTCTTTTGCATGGCGATCACTTCGTGTTTCATGGCTGAGAGCACGCCCCACACGTTCAGGGAAAACACTTTCTCGTAGTCCGCTTTTTCGACTTCCGTAATCGGCCCCAGAATTTCAACGCCGGCGTTATTGAAGGCGATGTCGAGTTTGCCGAATTCGCGAACGGTTTCGTCGACAATGCGTTTATTATCGGCGTCGTTCGTGGCGTCCGCTTGGATAAAGCGTACCTCGCCCCCTTTGGCCTGTGCCAGCCGGGCTGTTTCTTGGCCCTCGGCTTCGCGACGTCCGGTAAACACGACGCGTGCGCCTGCCTCACACAATGCCACCACTGAGCTTCGACCGATGCCGGTTGTGCCGCCTGTTACCAATGCCACTTTACCTTCTAGCGTTTTATTCATCTTATCCTTTTTGTGTTAGTTTGGTTCTAGAACAAAGGTTCCAAAACTGGTTAAAAAAATGTTCAGGTGCTTAATACGGACAGTGCGATGGCATTCATTTTCTGAAGCCGATCAAGTTGCGTCGGTCCCTTACCTATGTTCATTAGACCGCGAATATGGCAGTCAAAAAACCCAGCAAGCGCTTCGCAATCGGCGTTCTGCGAAAGGTCACCTGCTTCTTGGGCTGCCTCGAGACAGGCTTGGATCAATCCGCGAAACTGAAACAACATGGATTCGGTTTTTTTCGAGACGCGTGGCCCGATGGTTTTGTTGTTTGAGGCCGTACTGACCACTAGGCAACCTTTGCAATCGGATGTCGCGGCATAGTGAACGCGTTGTTCGAGGAACTCTTGGATATTCGCGATGCCGATGGGGGCTTTGGTTAACAGTCGGGCGGTTTCTTCGCCGATGCCATCCTGGTAATGGTCGATGCAGGCGAGGAACAGTCCTTCTTTATCAACGAACTCGGAATACATACTCTGTTTGTTCAGACCTGTCTTTTCCACGAGCGCGTTCATTGACGTCGCTTCATAGCCACGTTCCCAGAAAAGGGCCGTTGCTGCTTCTAGAACATCTGCTCGAATATATTCTCTAGGTCGTGCCATGTTTTGTTTATAGAACGATCGTTCTGAAATGTCAAGCGGGGAAGGAAGTTCTCACTAAATGGACGTGAAAATGAACGTTGAACGCCGAACCTTGGTCCCGTCCTGAACTAGGTTGTCGCTCTGGTCGTGGGTGGCGAAGGCTCAGTTGGTCTTTCAGACAATCTCCGTTCGAAGACTCACTTCGATTGAACTACAAAGGATGGCTGCATTACCCCTTCGTAGTTCAATCGAAGCGAGGTACGAGCGGAGATTGTCTTGTAGACTCAGTGCATCGCTGCGCCAACAACCTAGCGCGAGGAGGCTTAGAAAGTGAAACTCCTAATCAGGACGCGGCTCTTATCGGACGATGAGCATGAAGGCGCCGGTAATGCTTCCTTTTTGCGGGGCAATGATGCCGGTGCCTGAGATGTAGGCTGGCAGGTTGTTTGTGCTATACAGATCGATAGGCTGCTTTATGCCGTCGATGTAGAAGGTGTTCACGCTGATGATGCCGCTGTAATCGAGTTGAAGGCCGGTGCCCGGGTCGATGTAGAGGTCTGTCGCGACGTCGAGACCGTTGGTCGCCGTGAAGCCTAGCGACCCCTCTACGACGGCTGTGGTGCCGCTGTAGGAGTTTTCGCCCGCGAGGGTCAGCATTCCTGCGCCCATCTTGGTCAGGCTGCCTGCGCCGCTCAGGCCGCCGCTAAACGAGGTTGTGTCGCCGTTGCCACCAACAGCCAGCGCAATGGCATCGCTACTCGCGTTTGCCAGCGTCAGCGGTTCGTCGCCGGAGAGTCCACCCAGCGTGACGTTTGTGAATCCGCTCGCAAAGACAACGGTGCCGTTAATGTAGTCGAGTGTGCTGTTCTGCAAGGCCAAGCTGTTGTCCAACACCAGCGTG
>JBLHHU010000115.1:0-10350 GCA_047615735.1 Kiritimatiellia bacterium
TCAATTCGATTGCGACGGTCATCGAGAACGATTTTTTGAAGCATTTCCGAAAGGATCGTCCCGCCACAAACCCCATCCGCCAGGCACGTGTCATGACGGTCATTCTAGGAGGTGTCGCTATCGCCTTGGCGTTTTACGTCGCCGCAAACGGTGGCGGCATCGTGCAGCAATTCGCCAAGTTCATGAGTCTATTTACGGCCCCCGTGCTCGCCTTGTTTGTTCTTGGGTTTATGTGCCGAAGGGCAAACGTGAATGGGTGGTACATCGGCACGGCGCTGGCTATTCCTGTCACGATGTATCTGCAGAAATATAGTGACGTGCATTGGACTTGGTACTACCCCGCGTCCTTCGGCTTGTGCGTGGTTGCGGCCTTGCTGTATAGCACGTTACGGCCTAATCGTCGCCCAGTCGACCCCGTTCAAGCTGGTTGACAATGACGGCCCCGGCCGCATCACCCATCACATTCGTTGACGTTCGGAACATATCGAGAACGTGGTCGACGGCGTAGATGAAGAAGATGTAATGCAGCGGCAGGCCAACTGCTGCTGCGACAATCGCCATGGTGATAAGCCCTGCGCTCGGTACGGCTGCGGCTCCCACGGATGCAAGCACTGCCGTGATGAAGATCACCACGGTCTTGGCGGCCGTCATGACGATCGGAACATCGTCAAGCCCGCCATAGAGTTGAATCATGAAGATGACGGCGACACCTTCATAGAGCGCCGTTCCATCCATGTTGATCGTCGCCCCTACGGGTAGGCTGAAGTTGGCGACTTTAGGGGAAACCTTGAGTTTTCCGATGACGGACTCAAGGGTGACCGGCAAGGTCGCCGCGGAAGACGTCGTCGAAAATGCAATCAACCATGCGTCTTGAATGCCTTTTAAGAAAACCAACGGTGAGGTGCGCCCGACGAAGGCGACCAAGCAAAGCAAGGCGACAACATGCAACCCAATGCCAATGATGACGGTCGCACAATACCACCCTAGTGAACGCAGTGCATCGAACCCCAGTGTGGCTACGACGGAAGCAATCAGGCAGCCAATGGCGACCGGCGCGACGCGCATGACCCACAACGTTATGGTCATCATGATTTTGTTGAAGCCCTGAAAAAGGTCAACAACCGGTCGGGCGGGTGCGCCAACAGCAATACAGGCCAACCCAATAAGAATGGCGAAACATATAATGCCGAGTGAGTTCAAGCTTGCGAGGGAGGCAAAAGGATTGGTCAAAATGGGTTTAAGGATATCGCGACGGAACATATCTCTGGCGCTGACACTTTCGGTTCCCTTAATCCGTGTCCATTTGCTGGAGAAATCACCAGAACGAACGGTGCCTTCTTCACTTGCGATAAAGGCCCGATAGGCGTCAATGTGGTCAGGCGCCATTGGGTCGGCACCCTGATTCGCCTCGGCATAGGCGGCGCGATACGTGACCAGCGTCTTTTCACGTTCTTGGCGGACACGTTGTGATGCGTCCTTTTTGCCAGGTTGGATCACAAGGACGGCAGCCAAGCCAATCAGCACGGCTAAACCGGTTGTGCAAAAATAGTAAACAAAGGTCTTCCACCCAATTGAACCCAGTTCTCGCGAATTGGGCAAACTGGTGATGCCTGCGATGATGGATGCAAAGATCAGCGGGGCGATGATCATTTTCAAAGAACCAATGAAGAGATCTTTGCCCAAGAGGTTCAACCACCAAATGGTCGATGTGAACGCAGCGGTCTGCGGGTCACCGAAGAAAAACATCAGTAGTCCGCCAACAAGCCCGATACCCATACCAATAAGTATCCAATGGTGTAGTTTGTGGGAGCGCACAGCATTCTCCTTCATGTTGTCTCAATCAAACAGATGTTAAAATGTAACAACCTACGGTCAACGCTGCAACGTTAGGATCGAAGAAGCACGATACTGGTACGAGCGGGCAAGTACAGGCGCACAACGTGCCGTGAGGGCTCTTCGGGGGACCGTGGCACGGTACGATAGGTCTGAAGCGCCTCAACACGACTCTTGCCGCCAAATTCTCTGTCATCGGAACACATCAGTAGTTTATACGTGCCCGCCGGCAACTCGATTGCATAATCGACGTGGGAGAGGCTCGCGTGGAAGTTGAACACAAAGACAAAATTGGCGCGTTCAAAAGCGAGAACCTTGTCGTCATCATGAGACCAACGGCATTCTGGATATCCGCCGTTGGGCAGTCCATGATCACGCAAAAGATGCACAATGGCTTTGTCCCATTCGCCCAGAAAGCGATAGCGTAGGTCCGGGTTTTCAGCAAGGCTCCACTGGCGACGCGCATAGTGATATGACCAGTTGTTGCCTTCGCGCGGGAAGTCAATCCATTCAGGGTGACCAAATTCATTGCCCATGAAGGTCAGATAGCCATGACCCGCAGAAGCAAGCGTCGCCAGACGAATCATCTTGTGCAACGCGATCCCGCGGTCAACCACGATACTGTTACTTTCAATATGCATGTCGTGGTACATCGCGGAATCAAGAAGTTCGAAAATCATGGTCTTATCGCCGACCAGAGCTTGATCATGACTTTCGACATAGCATATAACGCGCTCATCTGAACGACGGTTGGTCAACTCGTGAAAGATGTGATCCATACTCCAATCTTCATCCGGGACCTTGCGCACTTGCTTGAACCACATGTCGGGCATGCCCATCGCAAGACGGTAATCAAAGCCGCAGCCCCCTTCTTGGGGTGTCGCACCCAAGCCCGGCATACCGCTCATGTCCTCGGCAATGGTCAAAGCGTCTGGGCGCAGTTCGTGGATTAAGGTGTTGGCCAAGGCGAGATAGATCAATGCGTCGTTGTCCACGCCATCGTCGAAATACATGCCGTAGTTCGTGAAATCCTCACCCAACCCGTGGTTGTGATAGAGCATGCTTGTGATCCCATCGAAACGAAACCCATCAAAGCGGAACTCGTCCAGCCAGTATTTGCAATTTGATAAAAGGAAGTGCTGCACCTCAGATTTCTCGTAATCAAAACAACATGAGTTCCAGGCGGGATGTTCCCCGCGTGCGCCTTCGTGGAAATATTGATGGCGCGTACCGTCAAATCGTCCCAAACCTTCGACATCGTTGATGACGGCGTGCGAATGAACGAGGTCCATAATCACAGTTAAGCCCATGCCGTGCGCTGTATCGATAAGGGATTTAAGTTCTTCGGGTGTCCCGAATCGCGAGGATGGCGCGAAAAAACTGCCTACCTGATATCCGAACGATCCATAATAGGGATGCTCCATGATGGCCATCAATTGGATCGCGTTGTAGCCCTTCTTGACGACGCGCGGCAAGACGTGATCGCGGAACTCAATATAGGTGCCGACGCGTGCTTCTTCGACCGCCATGCCAACATGCGCTTCGTAGATGCACAGGGGTGTTTCTCGGTCCGCGCTGAATGTGTTTACCCATTGATAGGCGGGCGGCTCCCATACTTGGGCCGAAAACACATGGGTGTGCATATCTTGAACAACGCGCCTCGCATAGGCTGGTAGCCGTTCGCCGTGACCGTTGTCCCAGCAGACTTTCAAACGGTAATGACATCCGTGCCAGAGGCTGGCAGCCGGAATCGTGACCTCCCAATCACCATGTGCGTTCTGTCTCTGTAAACGAAATGCTTCATGCTCCTGCCATGCCGAGAAATCTCCGATTAGCCAGATGGCCGTCGCATTGGGGGCCCACTCACGAAAGACCCATCCCGATTCGGTTCGATGCAGACCGTAGTGAGCGTGGCCATTGGCAAACTGCGCGAGACTTCCGGCTTGTTCGGTAAACCGACGACGCTGTGCAAGCGTCGCATCAGCACGCTGTTTCAGAGTTTCTTGAAATGGATCAAGAAAGTTGTCGTCAGTGAGTTTTGACAAGGGGACGGTGAAGCATTTTTTCATATACTTTAATGTATTCCGCTGCTGTTACCGAATGGTTGAAGCGCTCGATGCTCTCATTCATTATGCGAGTAATGTTGGCGATCCGCTCTTCAGCGGGTCGTGCATAAAAGTCCATGGCCTGATCAATGCCCCATCGTAATCCGCCTGGATCATAGTGCTCAAAGACAATCCCGTTCCCTGTTCCTGCGTTGACGTCAATGTGCTCGATTGTGTCGTGCAGGCCGCCGGTGTCATGAACGATTGGTATGTTGCCGTAGATCGCACTGACCATCTGAGGTAAGCCGCATGGCTCAAAGCGTGATGGCATCAACATGAAATCGGATGCGGCATAGCCCAGACGGGACAAGCCTTCATCAAACTCAACAACAGCGACACGGTCGTAAAAATCATGATGCCGTACGATATTACGGAAAACATTCTGAAAGGGACCGTTGGCGACCACGGCTACCTGAAGGCCCTTGTCCCAGTAGTCGGAAACGATGGCGTACAAAATGTCGGCTACGAGTTGGCAACCTTTCTGGATCGGGTCGAGTCGGGAAGGCCAAAACAACAGCGGTGCATCTGCATCGACGGTCAATCCCAGACGTTCTTGAAAGACCATCTTGTTCGCGCGCTTCCCAGCAACATGGTCTTCCGCATTGTACTTACATTCAATGAGCTCGTCGGTACGAGGGTTATACGAGGGGTCAGGCGCATTCAAAATGCCGCTGGCACACTGAGCTGTGAATTTCTGAACGAGTTCAGTGCGTGTACTTTCGTCAACAAACTCGTGACGGCCTTGGCAGATTTCGTTGAGAAACTCAGGACTTACCGTGTTAACAAAATGTGACGAGAAAATACCGCTAACCAGCATGTCGACCTGATTTCCGTTACGGGTGGATTCGTAATTGAATGGCGGGTTTTTGAAGTACAGTTCGGACCAGAATTCGGCGGCATCAATTCCTGAGTCCTCAATTTCGGCGAGCGTCAGATTCTGTGAATGAATATTGTGAATCGTAAATAGTGACGGGATGTCCAGGCGGCGTGCCATGGCGGGAACCAATCCCGTCATCCAGTCATTGCAATGAATCAGGTCCGGATTAACGCGCGGAATGATGTTGTTGATCACTTCTCGCTGAAAGGCTAGTGCCAGGCGACGCGAATCGCGTTCGTGGTTGCTGTAGACTTCATCGCGGTAGTAAAAAATACGATCCTGAGCGAGATGGATTCGATCTTCAGGAAGTACACGCTTATAGACGCGTAATTCGTCGTTTATGAATCTCCCTACATCGACATGAAACATGCGGCGGTAGTGCGGCAATGCCACATGAACATCCGCGCCAAGCTCGAACAAGGCGGAGACAAGCGACGCCGAAACGTCGGCCAATCCACCCGCTTTGGCGTTCAGCATATTGGCCATATTACCCATGCCGGCCGGAAGATAGGTGATCTCCGGGGTAACCATGAGAATGCGTGGATTGCGTGTGGATGTCCTGCTTTTTGCCATACGTTGACTCGATCTTGCCTCGACTATTCAGCCCAGGTAATAAACCCAGGCATGATGTTATTCCAGTCCTTACCATCGGGGCAAACGCGAACGGTGAACCCGTAGCGACCGGGTGCTTTGCATTGAACCGATTGTTTGTAGACATGTTCGCCGTTTCCGTTCTGTGAATCGGACTGCATGATGCCAGAATGACTTTTAACGATGGCATTCTCTGTGTCCACGGGTCCGTGGTAAACCTCAACGCGCACATCATCGGGGTTTAGATCGCCCAATGTCACATGCGTTGTTACTGTAAATTCATCCCCGACATGCAATCCCGTGATATCGCGATCTGCTGTTGCTCGGCTGACCCTGATTTTTGCCCATGCGGCCTTGAACGCATGTCGTGTCGAAACCAAGGCTTTGGTTTCACTAAAATGATCCGCGTGCAGACGAACTTTTTCGGCAGCAGCAACCTTGTAGAACATTTCGTTGTATTCACTGACCATGCGGTGGCTCGAAAACTCGGCCACGGCGCTTCGAATGGATTCCTTCATCATGGCTACCCATCGCTCTGGAATGTCCCCATTTGGACGATCGTAGAAGGTCGGTACGACCTCGTTTTCCAACAAGTTGTAGAGCGAGTGCGACTCAATCTCGTCTTGGTAATCGTGATCCTCGAATTCCTGACGATCACCGATAGCCCAACCACATTCTGGTGAATAACCTTCATCCCACCAACCGTCTAAGGTACTCAGGTGTAAGCCACCATTAAGGCACGACTTCATGCCGGACGTTCCACTTGCTTCCAGTGGGCGGCGAGGATTGTTTAGCCAAACATCAACGCCTTGAACCAAGTGGCGGGCAATTAGAATATCATAGTTTTCAATGAAGATGAAACGATCAGACAGACCGGTTTCACGTCCGAAGTGGATGACCTGACGGATCAGATCTTTGCCGGAGTCATCTGCCGGATGTGCCTTTCCTGCAAATAAAAACTGAATGGGCCTTTCGCTGTTCTTCAGCATTGCAATCAGGCGATCGGGATCGCGCAAAAGCATGCTGGCACGCTTATACGTCGCGAAGCGCCTAGCGAAACCGATCGTTAGGGCATCAAAATCGAGCGATGATTTGATGGCCCGAATTTCACTGCGCGTCGCACTGCGCGTGCTCGACTGTTCTTCGGCAATGATGCGTGCCCAACGAACAAGGCGGGAGCGGCCTCCTTGGTGTGCACGCCAAAGCGCGTCGTCAGGAATGTCGTCAATGGCTTTCGAAACAGGTGCCGAGTACGGCTTTGCGCGCCAGTTGCGGGGAAGGTACTTGTCAAAGAGTTCAATCATTTCTATTGAGAGCCAGGATGTCATGTGTACGCCGTTGGTGATCGCGCCGATAGGCACCTCGTCGGTCGGACGCTTAGGCCATAAGTGTTTCCACATATCGCGTGCAACGACGCCGTGTAACTGGCTGACACCGTTGCTTAGTTGTGCGGTCTTAAGTGCCATGATGGTCATGGAATGCTCATGGCTCGTCTTTTCGCCAGGCGCCCTGCCCCAATCAAGAACAGTTTCCGAATTAATACCATATTCTGGTTCCAAGGCATCGACATGGCTTTTCACAAGCTCGGCAGTAAAGGTCTCGTTGCCAGCCGAGACGGGCGTGTGCGTAGTGAAAACGCCTGTTCGTGAAACAAACTCAAGGGCGGCATTAAGGTCGAGACCTTCTGTTTTCATGAGCTGCGAAACGCGAGCCAATGAAAGGAATGCGGCATGCCCCTCATTCATGTGAAAGACGGAAGGCGTATAACCCAATTTTGAAAGCGCAACCACGCCGCCAATGCCAAGAAGGATTTCCTGGCGTAAGCGCAACACACGATCTGGTTCATAAAGTCGTGCGGTAATTTGGCGAACGTCAGTCGTGTTCGAATCGTTATTAGCATCCAGCAGGAACAGAGGAACACTGCCCACATCCAGACGCCAAACCGTCGCGTGCATATTTTCACCTCCGGGTAGAGGGATATCTACGGAAACGGGTGTACCGTCGGGTGCGCATGCAGGGCGTAACGGCAGGCGGTTCACTTCATTTTCGCGATAGGCTTCTTGCTGCCAACCGTCGTCGTTCAAATACTGCTGGAAATAGCCTTGGCGATAAAATAGACCAACGGCGATAAGCGGCATGTTGGTGTCGGACGCTGATTTCAGATGATCGCCTGCAAGGCACCCCAATCCACCAGAGTATATGCGCATGCTTTCGTGAATACCGTATTCCAATGAAAAATAGGCAATATGCTCGGCTGCGCTGTCGCGTCCAATGACTTTT
The DNA here is from genome assembly GCA_047615735.1 of Kiritimatiellia bacterium. Lineage (GTDB taxonomy): Bacteria > Verrucomicrobiota > Kiritimatiellia > UBA8416 > JAIOPI01 > JAPKCZ01. The sequence goes on from JBLHHU010000115.1 coordinate 7,687, forward strand.
TCGATATCGAACACATCTGCCTTGAATTTCGCCTCCACGGCACGCAAGTGGGCAACGAATCCTTCGTCTTTGGCAAGCGCTTCAAGTTTGGCTGGTGGCACGCGCTCGAGGAATTCAATGGCAGTGTGTCGGGTTTGGCGCCAGAGGACTGGATCCACCCGGTGAAATAGGTCAATGGCATCGTGGTTCCAACACCACCAAAGGTTTCGTGACAGTGTTTCTAGAAACCCTAAAGCTTCAGGAATGGCTGGGGATACGTTAAATAGTTGAAAATGGTTCATCGATACTCCTAATGAAACGATTGTAATTACCTTGACTGAGAACGGGTATGTGCTCCATGCCTGTTAAAATAGACGCTTTTCGTAATACGGTTAGTAGAATTCTCACCGCAGACTGGATGTAGTCAAAAACGAATGGTCATACCAAAACGAAAAAACGGTAATTTACTAATGTTTTATACACCTTTATCCAATAGTGCAAGCACTCTGTAGAATTCTGTGATGCCCCAAGCCTGTGCGCCGCAGCCACGTTGCTTGTGCGGTGCGTTACCATCTAGAATTTCAGGAATTTGTCCAAGGCATCCTGCGTTGAGCAAGGTTTCAGCACTCCTCAAAATTGCCAACGCAGTTTCGCGAACAGGGTCGCCATGAATCATATAAAGCGCCTCTGCATATGATGGGAAGGGCCACGTCCAGGCCGTTCCGTTGTGATAAGCAGGCTTGCGCGACGTGTCTTCATCGCCGTGATAGTAGCCTTGATAAGGGCGCTTGGGGTCATTCAACAATTGGCCATCGCGTTCAATCGGAAGCGGCAGGGAGACGGGACGGTCAGCAAGGCTACGAATCCCGCCGGGCACCAGCAGCGCCTCGCAAGCCTGGACGATACCTGTTTGAACATCAACGTCACGGACGGCGCCGAGTGTTATAGTCAACAGTTGGTTACTACGTAGACAATCGTCAGCGATGGCTTCCTTGGCGGAATTTCCCGAGCTTGTATGCAAACAGTCCGACAAGTAGTCCAGTCCCGGAAGCGCATAAAGGTGTGCAATGGACTGTCGGACTTGTTCGGACAGCGCGTCCCAATTACCATCGGGATCTACCTCGGTCAATACACGTAGAGATGCATACCATAGCGCTTGTATCTCTACGGGATAGCCTTCGCGCGGTGTGCCTGCCGGATAATTTGTGTCCATCCACGTAAAATGTGAAGGGCTGAAGATCAGGCCGCTTTCGGAATCCATATAAATGCCGTTTGATGTGCCTGTCACGTAATTGTTACCAATCGAAACGAGAACGTCGCGTAGAGATCGGTTGCCGCAATCCATGTCGAAAATGCTTTGTTTTCCATCGGTCTGTGCAAGCTCACCACAAACAACGATGAACCATAGAGGGGCATCCGACGTATCTCTGTTACCGATGGTTTCACCATGGATAATATTGGGCAGTGTCCCCTGCTCTTCATACATGGCAAAGCGTTTGAGGATGGTTATGGCATCGTCTTGCCAGCCTGCCGCAATTAAGCCGCGCAGGCAGATCAACGTGTCGCGCCCCCAATCCAAAAACCAAGGGAAGCCAGCAATAACCGTTTTTAGGCCATCGCTTTGAACCATGTAGTGACGCATGGCCGATAGCAGTGCCTCCTTTGTTGGCACCCTTTCCGGTTGGTGCGAAGGCATTTTGGGGGTTTGGGCTATCTGATTGTCCGGCAAGGGATGTTGATCGTCGGAGAAGGCTTCGGCGTCCAAGTAAAGTTCCTGCCCGCCCTGTAGGCTCGCTTCAAAATAGCCAGGGCTGAACAGATCGGATGAGCCATCCAGGCCGCGTTCACGCTCAAGTGGATGATCGACCATATAGTCCCATTCCGATTGGTTCACAAACGTCGCTTGATCGCATTGGAGTTGCAAACGGTGCTGTCCAGAGGGCGAAAACGAAAAACCAGACGGCATCAGCGTTACACGTTGTGTCCAGGTTGATTCGGCCCCTTGAAAGGCCTTCGTTTTGTCGTGATGGCTACGATCCTCGACGTCAGGTCGCAAAATGAGGTGCACACTCGCGAGGTCGTCAAGCATCCATGGAAAAGTATGGGTTTCGCGTGAAACGCTGATTCGAATGGCATTACGTTCTGGGTCAAGTGTGTGGATGATGCGTAAACAGACACAACGCCCTCCCCCCACGGCCACGTCGAAGCGCCATTCGATGTCGCCATTGCTGTTCTGGCCAAAATGCAGATGGCGCGCTTCACGCAATGAACGTGAGTATCCTCGATAAACGACCCATATTCGACATCGGGTCAACATGACTTGACGATCGACAGGGAAGGCATCGTGCAGGTTTGCGGACAACAACGCATCGTATTGGCTTTCAAGGTGGGCCCATCGGGCACGGACCTGCGCAAAAGCGTTCCTCGAATTGCAGGCAATCGCATAGTGACTATCGGGATGTAGGGCAACACCACTCAGTTGCCGGTACGCTCCCCCTGTTGATGGGTGTGGTAGGCAGCGCAGCAGAGCCGCTTTTTCCTGTGTTGCACGATCCGTGTATACGCGCATGTGCATTTGGATGTCACGATTCGCCACGACCATGGAAGGCAACAGCATTCCGACGTGCATCCCTGACGCTATAGGGATGCTGCGAACACGCGTCTTTGTGCGGCCATCGAGCTCTA
>JBLHHU010000116.1:0-10298 GCA_047615735.1 Kiritimatiellia bacterium
GGGGGCGATGCTCACTCATTATTCTCTTTCTCCTTCAATTTAAATACGATGTCTGTGTGAAAAGAGGGTGAAATGCTTACAAAGTTCAATATGATCCTTCAAACTAGTAATACAATACCCTAGCTTCGCAATACGGGTCAAAGGATTTCTAGGGCTGCAGGCATTGTTTGTCGCCGCTTGCCTATTGCCTGACCGCCTGCCGCGGGGCATACTACGGGACATTCGTACAGAGGAGGGGTGTTTAATATGGCTTTTCAGGGTGATAAAAAGGAGGGACAATCGCTACTGATGCCCTATGAAGCGCATCTGCGCGACTGGTTGCTTCCACGGGTTCCGAAGCGTGTAGAGACCTATCACTTGACGATGCTCACGCTCGTCTGGAGCGGGCTGATCATTGTTTTCAGCTTCCTCGCAAAGCACAACATCCATTGGCTCTGGGCCGTATCGGTCATGATTTTTGCCCAGTACATCACCGATCTACTGGACGGCGCCATCGGTCGCCTGCGCGACACCGGTCTGGTCAAGTGGGGCTACTACATGGACCACTTTCTGGATTACCTCTTTCTGTGTGCGATTCTGATTGGGTATTCGCTACTGCTTCCGGATGCCTTTAAGTACCGACTTTTCTATATTATGGCCATTTTTGGCGCTTTTATGGTCAATTCGTTTCTATCCTTCGCCGCAACGAATGCATTCAAGATCGCCTATATGGGGGTCGGCCCGACCGAGATGCGGCTGGTTTTTATTCTTATTAACACGGTTCTCATCATCTTTGGCCGCGAAAACATGTTGGTCGCGCTTCCGTACGTGCTGGTCGGGGCCACATTCGCCTTGTTTGTCACTGTTTATCGTACGCAAAAGGTGCTTTGGGTCATCGATATGCAGGCCAAGCACGAAAAGGACATGCCTGATGACGAGGCGCAGCCGTCATCACGTGCTGCGTTTGCGCGCGAATTGGCAGCCAGCATTCGCACACGGCGCATCGTACCCAACATGCTGTTTTCCGGTCTGATCGGTGGGGTCGCCTTGCTGACCTTGGCGATGCGTGTTGGTTATCCCAATCACCAGGTGATCGCCTTCAGCCTCTACGCTCTGAGCTGGGTGCCGCTTTTCATGTCGTTTCAAGCCAAGCGCGCCTTCGTCCGGCGGCATCGATCCGTGCTCAAGAAAAAGGTGCAACCGTATCTGTTGCATCTAGTTGTGGCTATTGTTCTTGTGGTGATGGGGCGTTCAGCGTGGGTTCTGGCGCCTGGGCAGCCCGGTATCGCCGCCAATCTGAGTGACGGTGAACTGGCGGAATCCATCAGTCAGGATGCTGAAAACTTGCACATTCTCAACAACACACTCGATGCCCTCGTTGCGTTTTCTGGCGAAGATGCCCTGTTTCGCGAGCCGGTCACCTCGATGAGCGACGAGCAAATCGCTCATGTGCACGAATTCTGGGGAAACTTCACCGATGCCTGTATGGAGCTCGAAATTCTGCGTCGTCGCTACAAGGATTTTCAGTACGTTGACTTCCTTGTTAAACCGGGCTTGCATGCGGACGCCTTTTTTATTGCCTTCAGCGCTTTCGTGACGCAGTACGATGTCTCCTTGCAACTGAGTGAGCAGCTGAATGAAAACGCGCTCATGGAAACCTTGCTGAATGAGCCGAATCGCGTGTCGGGCCTTCCGGCCAACAGCTATTCGGCCATGGTCACCCATTTGACGCACCCCGACGAACTGCTGCGCCTGAACGCCGGTGCCGCTTATTTGCTCTTGGTACGCAAACATCTGGGCGTCAAATTCGACCTGCCGTCCACGGTTGAAGCGCGTCTTAGCTCAATCTACAAAGGCTTGGGAAGCCGGCCCAAGCGTTTGCTTGATTCGCCACTGGATGCCATCGAATCCGCCGCGTTCAAGGCATGGTTTCCTTTCCAGAAGCGCGTCGCTATTCAGATGAGTCATATCCGGACCACAAAGCGTGAAAACTTTGTCACACCCGCATTGATTCAGGAACAGCAAGACGCGTTGCAACCGGGCGACATTCTGCTGGAACGGCGCAATTGGTTCATGACCAACGTGGGGATCCCCGGGTTTTGGCCGCATGCCGCACTCTATCTGGGCTCGCCCGCTGCGCTCGATACCTATTTCGATGGATTGCCCGAGCTGGAAGGGCGCCCGGCCAGCGTCGTCCTGACGGAGCGCTACGCCGCCGCCACATCCACCTGGCGCGGTGCTGATGATATGGGGCCACTGGCGGTTATTGAAGCCGTTCGCGAAGGCGTCATTTTTAAGTCGCTGGAATCCAGCGCGAACGCCGACTACGTCGCCGCGCTGCGACCCCGCATTTCACGCGCCGATGCGTTCAAGGCGGTCGCCGCGGCGCTCTCACATTTCGGCAAGCCCTATGATTACAATTTTGATTTCGCGACCGACAGCGCATTGGTGTGTTCCGAGTTGGTCTTTAAGTCGTATCGAGAAGCGCAAGGCCTGGATTTCGCTCTGATGCATATCAATGGACGTCCAATATTGCCGCCCAACCGTATTGCTCAGAAATTCGACGACGATTTCGGTACCGATCAGCAACAACTCGATCTGGTCTTCTTTCTGGATGGCAACGAAGCCCAGCAAACGGCGGCATTGGCCGATGATGCGGCTTTTCGTGCCAGTTGGCGCCGCCCAAAGTGGGATGTCCTCCAGAAATAGGGCTTCCAAACCGCCCGCCAATCGAGAGGTTTATGTTAGACCTGTGTTAGTCGTCCGAATTCTTGGGATTTTGTTTGCAACTTTCCCTCGGAATCCGTTTTCTATGGCGACTGCGAACATCAGCCTTGGGGTAATTTTCCCCGTTTTGAAACACAAGAGGATTTTGCGACATGGAACTTTTTTTGGGAATAATCGTTGTTACGGCATTGGTTTTTCTGGTCTGGGATTGCGTCGAAGTGGGTCGAAACGACGCTGCGAATCTGGTCAACGCCGTCTTCGGTTCGCGGTCGTTGGAACGGCGTAAAGCCGTTTTGGTGGCCGGCATCGCCGTCATTCTTGGGGCGACCTTCGCCTCGCCGGTCATGGAAACCGCGCGCAAAGGCATTTTCGACCCCGGCATGTTATCGATTCAAATGGCGATGGTCGTCTACGTCACGGCCTACATTGTTGATACCGCATTACTCTCGACCTATTCCGCCTACGGCATGCCCGTCAGCACCACGGCGTCGCTTGTCTTCGAACTCATTGGCGCATCGATTGCGGTTGCGGCTTTTTCCCAGATGCAGGTGACCGGGAAGCCCTGGCACGAAATCGTGCATTGGGCAAAAGTCGGCAAGGTCGTCGGTGCCATCGTCATATCCATTGTGCTCAGCGGAGTTGCGGGCTTCCTTGTCCAGCGTATGTTCCGCGGCGTCATCCGTGATGTGCACGATGATCATGACCGTGTCAAACTACACGGCCCTTGGATGGCCGGACTGATGCTGACATGGCTCGTTTGGTTCATGGTCATGAAGGGCCTCAAAGCGCTTCCATGGATCAATGACCTGAAAAAAGCCACCATCGAAAATGAACAACTGGGACCCCTCGTTTGCCTGTTGATTCTGTGGGGCACGCTCACGCTGGCTGTGCATATTGTCCTTAAAATACGCGGCGAAAAGGGCACCAAAACCCTCTTCCGCGACTTGGCCATTGTCGGTATGGTCTGTATGTCTTTCGCCTTTGGCCAAAACGATCTCGCGAATTGTGCTTCGCCTGGCCTGTCGGCGCTTTGGCTCTGGCAGCACAAGGAAGAAACGACGGCCATGGCCAGCAACGTCGCAATCCCTGTTTGGGCCCTCTTTGGCTGCGGTGTCCTGATGGTTATGGGCATGATGAGCAAGAACGCGCAGCGTGTGACCCGCGCTGCCGTGAATACCGGTAGCCAGTATGACAACATCGCACTCTACGCGCCGAAGTGGTGTCGCCGCATTGCCCGCTGGATGCTGCGTAATAAGCGCCAGGATGAGGCGTTGGTGCCCGAAGCCCGTCGTGACGAGCATCAGAAACGCGTGCATTTCGATGCCTTGCGCGCTGCCGTGATTATGGCCGTGAGTGCCAGCGTCATCGCGTTCGCTTCCGGCGGCGGCCTGCCTGTGTCGACAACCTATGTCACCTTTGCTGCAGTGGTTTCTACCGGCATGGCGGACCGCGTTATGTCGCGCGGCGACGCCGATCGTAAAATCGGACGTGCCATCTGGGTGGTCTTTAGCTGGTTCGCCGGTGCCGTCTTGGCCATGGTCGCCTCCGCACTCGTGGCGACGGTGATCGTCAAGCTGAGTATCGCTGGACTGGCCATTGCGGTGCTCGCTAACTTTGTCATTCGCGCGATCGTCAAAAAACGATCCGCGGAACACGAAGAGCGTCACCACATCGAAGCCACAAAGGCCGCTGACGCACAAGAGGGCCCCGGCCGCATCGGATAAAAGGCTGAGAGGCCTCGTCAGGGACGTCCTGATTCGGCATGGCATGCAGACGCGCTCTGCGTGCCTATGCTGACGGCATTTGGGTGCAATTTCTACTGGTCTTGGACGCATCGCTGCGTGCATGCTGGGCCATACATGATTTTTGCGATCACGACACTCGACTATTAATGGAGTAAGTAATGTATCTTTTGGGTCTCGATTTAGGTAGCTCTTCAGTGAAAGCCTCGCTGCTGGATGTTGATACGGGTGTCTGCGCGGGAAGTGCGCACTATCCCAAATCTGAAGCCGCCATCGCATCACCACAGCCGGGTTTCGCCGAACAGAATCCTGCCGACTGGTACGCGGCCGCTTGCGCCGCCGTGCGCGATGCCGTGCAGCAGGCCGGCGCGACCGGTGCGGACGTGTCTGCGATCGGAATCGCCTATCAAATGCATGGCCTCGTTTGTGTTGATGCAAATCAGGAGGTCGTGCGCCCTGCCATTATCTGGTGTGACAGCCGCGCCGTACCCTATGGGGACGCCGCGATGGAGGCGCTGGGTTCAGAACAATGCTTGTCGCACCTGTTGAACTCACCCGGAAACTTTACCGCCACGAAATTGGCTTGGGTCAAAGAACACGAGCCGGAAAATTTCGCGCGCACGCATAAAATTCTGCTGCCGGGTGATTGGTTGGCGATGATGCTGACGGGGCAGGCCAACACGACAGCCTCCGGTTTGTCGGAAGGCATGCTGTGGGACTTCAAGAATGAGCAACCGGCCGATTTTCTTCTGGAGCACCTAGGGTTCAGTCCAGACGTGTTGGCGGATCGTGTGCCCACCTTTGGCCCGCAAGGGGCGTTGAACGCGCGCGCCGCCAGCGATCTTGGGCTCAGCGCCGGCATTCCCGTGACGTACCGCGGCGGCGACCAGCCCAACAATGCCTTGTCGCTGAATGTGATGCGTCCGGGCGAAATCGCAGCAACGGCCGGAACCTCAGGTGTTGTCTATGGCGTGAGCGAAGACGTCGCCTATGATCCACAATCGCGCGTGAACACGTTTTTGCATGTCAATCATACGGAGGCTGCCCCGCGTCTGGGTGTCCTTTTATGCGTCAATGGTTCAGGTATTCTGAAATCCTGGACACGACGATTGATGGGTGGCGATCTGAGTTACGATACGTTAAACGATCTGGCTGGACAGGCCCCCGTCGGCAGCGACGGCCTGGTCGTGTTGCCATTTGGTAACGGCGCCGAGCGATTGCTTGGCAACCGTCGCCTCGGTGCATCGTTTAACGGGCTCGATCTGAACCGTCACGACCGCACGCACGTCTGTCGCGCCGTCCAGGAATCCGTTGTCTTCGCTTTCCGTTACGGAATGGACATCATGCGTGAGCTTGGCATTGTGCCCTCGGTCATTCGCGCCGGGCAGGCCAACATGTTCCTTAGTGATGTCTTCTGCGAAACGTTATCGGCCGTCAGTGGGGCACGCATTGAGCTCTACGAAACCGATGGCGCGCTCGGCGCTGCACGGGGTGCCGGCATGGGCGCAGGTATCTACGCCTCGGCGGACGAGGCCTTCAGCACGCTCGAGCGGGTGACGTCCTACGCGCCTGCCGAGCAGGGGCACATCGCCGCCTACGAGGCATGGAAAGCGCAGCTCGAACGTGCGCTGGCCTGACCGGATGGGGCTGAATCCATGAAGCTAACGTTTCTAGGCACCGGCACATCGACCGGTATTCCTGCCATTGGGTGTGACTGCGAGGTCTGTCTGTCGCCGGACCCACGCAACCAACGCCGCCGCGCCAGCGTTTACGTTGAAGTTGGCGACGCGCAGGTCCTGATCGATACGCCGCCCGATTTTCGCGAGCAGGCGCTGATCTACAAAGTTCGCCATATTGATGCCGTGCTCTTTACGCATTCGCACGCCGACCATATGTTTGGGTTCGATGATATTCGTCGATTTAACTCGATACAGGATGCGGTCATTCCCGCCTACGCATCCACGTCTGTTGTGGCCGATTTGCGCCGCGTCTTTGACTACATCGGCGTCGACCCTGTGCCGGGCGTCTATCGCCCCCGGATCGAATATCGCGAATTCAACAGTGCGCCCTTCGCCGTCGGTGTGCTCGATGTTCAGCCCTTGCCCGTGGAGCATGGGCCGAAGGATACGCATGGCTTCCTATTGCATTCTGATGGACGTACGCTGGGCTATTTTCCGGACTGCCATCGGATGTCCGACGCCGTCGTTGAATCGCTCAGTGGTATCGACGTCATGATTCTGGACGGACTACGCCATCGCCCACACACCACCCACATGACAATCGCCGAGAGTGTGGCCGTGCTGACGCGCATTCAGGCGAAGCAGTCCTACATCACGCATGTGGGACATGATTTGGATCACGGACCGACGGAGGCTGACTTGCCCGATGGCGTTTTGCTGGCCCACGACGGGCTGGTTCTCGATTGGTAGCTGGAGCGAAAGTGAACGTTGAGTTGAGCCTGAATAGCACCACTTTAATCAATAGCATCCCATAGGCCGAGGACAGGATTAACCACGGAGTACGCAGAGGACGCGGAGGAAGGAAAAAATAGGCACATGGTCTCGAGAATCCGTCGGCGGGGGCACCCCGCCGACGGATTCTCGAGACCTCTTCTCTGCGTCCTCTGTGTCCTCTGTGGTTAATCTTCCCTTTGGCCTCAAAGCCCGGAGTGACAAAGACCCATGACGAATAGAGATAGCGCCATCCCGTTTCGGGTAGGACAACGCTGGAGTAGTGACACGGAGCCGGAGCTCGGCTTGGGCCTCGTGCGCACGGTGGAGGCGCGTCAGTTGATCATTATGTTTCCTGCGGCAGGTGAAACACGCTGCTACTCGACCGACGCACCGCCCTTGCACCGCGTGCATTTCGAACCTGGCGATACGATTCTCGATCGTGAGGAAAAAAGCCTGTGCGTCGTTCGTGTCGAAGAAGACGCCGATGGCCTTCTCGTTTATCATGGCGACGCAGATCAGCAGATGCGCGAAACCGAGTTGGCCGACAATCAGCACCGCGATCAGCCGCTGGATCGTCTTTGGGGCGGGCAGTTGAGCCGTCCCGAGGAATTTACCTTGCGCAAAGACGTCGCGGACTGGTTTCACACCTTACAGGCACATCCGGCCTGCGGGTTCATCGGCGGCAAAGTGCGCCTGATCCCGCATCAGTTCTATATTGCGAACGAAGTCGCCCGTCGCGCCTCGCCGCGCGTGCTCTTGTGTGATGAAGTGGGGCTGGGTAAGACCATTGAAGCGCTGTTGATTCTGCATCGCATGTGGGTCAGTGGTGCCGCCGAACGCGTCCTGATACTCGTGCCGGACGCCCTTGTGAATCAGTGGTTCGTCGAGCTGTATCGTCGCTTCAACCTGCGGGCGCGTATTGTCGATGCTGAGCATGTTGAAGAACATCTGGATGATAGTAATGTGTTTGATCATGACTCGCTCGTGCTCTGCGGCATCGAGTGGTTGGCGCAGCAACCTGCCGTTGCGCAAGCTGCCGCTGCGGCCGAGTGGGATTTGATGATCGTGGATGAAGCGCATCACCTGCACTGGACGCGTGATGAAGTCGGCCCAAAGTATCGTCTCGTGGAAGCACTCTGCGCGCATGTGCCTGGCGTGTTACTGCTGACCGCGACGCCCGAACAGTTGGGGCGCGAAAGCCACTTTGCGCGTCTGCGCCTGCTGGATCCGCATCGCTATCATGATCTGGACACATTCATGACCGAATCGCACAGCTACCGCGAAACCGCCGAGCGCGCCATGGCGCTGGACGAAGCCGGTGAGCAAGATGCTCTCGTCGAATTGCTCGACCGCCATGGTCCGGGGCGCGTTGTTTTTCGCAACACGCGCGCGGCGATAAAAGGATTTCCCGGACGCAAAGCGCATCTGGTGACGCTCAAAGACGAAACGCAGGCACGTGAAAAATGGCTGGCGGAATTTTTGACCAAACACCCTGAGCGTAAAGTGGTGCTTATCTGTGTGACGGAAAAGGATGCCGTTCGTATCAATGAACGTATGAAGCGTTTGGTGTCCGTGCCGACGGCCGTATTTCACGAAGGCCTGACCCTGATTCAGCGCGATCGGAGCGCGGCCTGGTTTTCAGAGCCGGATGGTGCACGATTGCTCGTGTCGTCCGAAATTGGCGGGGAAGGGCGCAACTTTCAATGTGCTCATGATCTGGTGTTGTACGACCTGCCGTTGAACCCGGAAGTGATCGAGCAACGCATTGGGCGACTGGATCGCATCGGTCAGACGGAAACGGTGCAAGTCTGGGTTCCTTACGTTAAGGACTCCCCTGAATCCTACGTCGCAGCCTGGTTTCACAAAGGACTCAACGCCTTTGAGCATTTTCTGGCGGGTGGCAACGAAACCTATGCACCGTTGATGGAACAGTTTGCCGATGCGCAGTCCGGTACCGCGTCATTTGACGCGTTCATCAAAGAGAGTGTGCGTCATCGCGATCAGGTCGCCGAGGCACTGGAGGCGGGCCGTGACCGATTGATGGAGTTGCATTCCTTTCGTCCCGAACCGGCGGCGGCGTTATTAGCGTCCGTCAGTGCGCTTGACACGGATCGTGAGTACGAAGCCTATGTGTTGAAGCTGTTTGAAGCCCTTGGTGTCTATGCGGAAGAAACGGCCGACCGTTGTTATCTGATTAAGACGCATGATCTGGTGTCCGACACCATTCAGGGCCTCAGTGATGAGCGCCAACATGTGACGTTTGACCGTGAAATCGCATTGGCACGTGATGAAATGACATTTCTCGCTGCGGATCATCCATCGGTTCGCTCAGCCATGGAGTACGTGCTCACCAGTGGGCAGGGGCTTAGTAGCGTGGGCTTGTGGTTGGATGAGCGCCAGCAGCAGTTGTACGCTGAATGTCTGTTTCGCGTGTCGTGGACGGCGGATGCCTCGCTGCCCGTGGATCGCTTTATTCAACAAACGCTCTTTCACTCGCTTGTCGACATGCAGGGGCGCGACTGTCGTGAGCTATTGCCAGAGATTGCCGCCCATAAACTCACCGACGCACGTCAGGTCGGGTTGATGGACCGTGTCAAGGCACTGCGTGAGAATATCGAGCAAATGGTGGTCGCATCTGAACCCACGATCGAGGATGCCTTCAAGGTCAGCGTGCAGCAGGCCGTCACCGATGCGACGCAGCATTTCGAAGACGAAATCAAACGCCTCGAATTTCTACGCCAGTTCAATGATCACATTCGCGATGAAGAAATCGACGCCCTGAAGGCGCGCCGTGATCAAACCCTGGCCGCCCTGCAAGGCTGCCGCCTACGCCTCGACGCCATCCGCGTCATCGTCCGCACCGCAAACTGGGGCTAGGCTGGCCCAAATAGATCATACGTTTCCACTAGGGCTTTCAACCGTCTCGCGACGAAAACGTGTAATTCTATCCGGGCGACGGGCCGTGAATTTCGGTGCTCGTCTCGCGTGCTTGGCACAAAATGTATTGCGTGCGTGGTGCGTTTTTCGTCAGATGTGCCCCCATGTATAGTTTTCTCCGATTTTTTCTGGCGCTGATGCTCGTGCCACTCTGTGCGGCATTTACATCGACAGCCATCGATCTGATTGATCTGGCGCAGCCGTTGGGGGAGCGTGCCATTCCTGAATCGGTTTGGGCTCTGGGGGGTGGTTATGTGCTTTGGTTGCTGATCTTTTTCACGATGCCGCGCCCCGTGCGCACCTATGTGCTCGCCCATGAACTGACGCATGCACTTTGGGCCGCATTCATGGGTGCGCGTGTATCCAAGCTCAAAGTCACACGCGCCGGTGGCAGTGTGACCGTATCCAAATCCAATTTTCTGATCACCCTGGCGCCGTATTTCTTCCCGCTCTATACGGC
>JBLHHU010000117.1:0-10226 GCA_047615735.1 Kiritimatiellia bacterium
CGCGTCGAAGCGCTGCTCGAAGAAACCAAGAGCGCACAGAACGCGACACAAGAAAGCCAGACCGCGTTGGAAAAACGCCTTCAGACACAGCAGAAGGAATATGAAGCGCGCGTGACGGAAATGGAAGCGCGCATCGATGAATTGCAAAACGAATTGGACGACGCGACCGAAGCCCATGGATCCGCCCACAGCACGCTGAGTGAACTCCGAGAACAACTCGATCAAGAAAAGACACTTCGTGTCGACGTTGAGCAAGGATCACGCGGCAAAGAAGAAGCGTTTGAACTGCAATTAAAGAAGAAGACCGACGCGTTCGACACGGCAACGTTGTCGTTGAAGGAACTGCAAAACGATGTTGCGCGGCAACAGAAGGTCATCACGTCACTACAATCCGAGATTAACAGCAATGCGGAACAGGGTGACAATCGGGTCAGCCAACTGCAGACGGAAATTGAAACGTTAAAGTCCGAACTCGACGAGCAAACCGGCGAACGGGAAACCGCAATGATCTCCGCGACGACCAAGGCGCAGGACCTTCGCGAAGCACAGAAGCTGCTTAATACACTTCAAAAAGAGAACGAAGATCGCGAAACCGAACTTCAATCCTCGCTCCTCGAGACACAGGACAAGTCCAAAGAGTTAGTTGCCGAAATTGAGCAACTGAAACGTCAAAGCGCGACAGAGCGCACCCGCTTCCAGCAGCGCAACGACGAACTCGAACGTCTCCGAAAATCGCTTCAGGACGAACAGAAGCTTCGTCGCAGCCGCGATGCAGACATCAGCTCTGCACAAACGTTCGCCAAAGAAACTGAAGCACGTGTACAAGATCGCGACGAAGAGCTTCTCAAAGTTCGCGAAGAAGCCGAAGACGCAGCCGAACGTATTCGTCTACTTGAAGAAGCCCAATCGCAACAGCATCAGCACACAGTGGACGCCGAAGCACAACACCACGCTCTTCAGAGTGAGTTGGAAACCCTGCGACACAGTGCTGCGGAAGCCGAGACCCTCGCGAAGCAGGAACAGGCCGATCTCGTCATCCGCTTGGAGCAACTCCAGGACCAATATGCGGCGACGGCCGAGAAGCTCGACAGCACCAGCGACGAGTTGGATGGATTCCGTACGATGACGGCCCAGGAGCAACAGCGCTTCGTCCAACGTGAAGCGGACTTTGAAGGCCAGATCGAAAGCATGCAGCTTGACCAGCATGCCTTACGCACCGAGCTTGAGACTGCTGCCCAAGAAATGGAGAAGCAAAAAATTCTGCACGAAGATGAACAGGAACGTGGTCGACTGCGCATTGAAGACCTGACACAGAAAGTCGAACTGGTACGCCAGGAACGTGAAGCGCTGACTGTACGCTTGGAGCAGCAGAAGAAGTTCTACGACGACGAACGCAATCAGCGCCGTAAGCGCGAACTCGACATCATCCAGCACAAAAAGGAACTGCAGGATGCCATCACGGCGCTTCGCCAGAAAGAACAGCAACTCAAACATCAGACAAAGCTGAATGAGGACGAGATTTCACGATGGCGTCAGAAAGAGCAGATACTCACCCGACGCGTCGAGCAGCTTCAACGTGAATGGCGCTCAACCAGTACCCGGCTCGATCAGACCTCGCGCGAGTTGACGCACCAGCGTAAGACACAACCGACGGACCCAAATGACCGCTATAAAACACAACAGAACCTTGCAAGGCGCACCTTGATGCAAGAACAGACAGAAGAAACCGAGCGCGCTCTCGACGTAAACACAGAAAATGACATCGACATTTTGCCTCAAACATCTGGTGAAACGGACACCAACCAAACACGACGTGTGCCCCCTGCCCCGCTCGCCTCATTAGAAGCGCAAGCACAGCGTGAACTACGTGAATGGAAGAGCAGCCAGGCGCCGGGAACACCTGTGGCTGCTCCTGACACCGCGCGGACACCAGATCGTGATCCTGCGCCCCCAGCGACAGCATCGCCCGACATCCCACCTGCACGCCCAAAACCACCGGCCGCAGGCGGTTTGCCACCGCGCGCTATTCCGACGCCGCCTATAACACCGCCGCGCCCGGCAAAAATGCCAGACCCCGAGCCAACAGACGACGAGGCACCTGCTGAAGAAGCCAACAAGAAGAAGGTCCCGTTTAAACCAAGACCTTGGATGAGATTGAAGTAAGCTGTGAAAGAATTACCTCCTAGAATTGTCGTTCGCGAGGCTTCACGGCGCAAGGAGTCCCCTGCGCCAAAAGCCCCTGTGACAGCTGTCGCCGAAAGCAACAGCGCCCTAACAGGTGTCAACGACGCATCTGAGTTTCCTGTTCTTGAAGCATTTCATGAATATTTAAATCAGGAGCGATCCCGTCTACGTCGCAAGATTATATGGATGTCCTCCATTTTTGCCGCGCTGTTGATTATCCTTTCCGGGGCGGCTTACGTCCTTGGATCGGCGTGGGTAAGGTCGATGCGCGAGGATGTGAGTCGTATTGACATGGCCGCCGCAGTCGACCGCAGTGATGCGCAAAAGGTCCTTACTGAACAGAATCAGCGGTTGGGATCAGCGGAAGAACAGTTTGGGGATCTACGTACAGCGCTTTCGAGCGAATCCTCACAACGCGATCAACAGTCGAAAGCCCTCAACACCACCATTGCAGGTTACGCTGATGATATTGACGCACTGCGCGCCTTGGTTGCGAAGGTGGATTCCGAGAAGCGTGCATTGGCCAGTCAGTTGGACGAAATGGGCAAGATCCTACCGACACTGACGAACCGTATCGAAATGCTCGTACAGGCAGAATCACGTCGTGGTGTAAGCGATGCTGGCGCATCTGGGCAAGATGGCGGCCCGAGCTTCGCCCCCTATCAAGGGGAAAAGTGGATCAGTATGTTGATCTTACCACCGGAAAGTTCAACGCCCGTTCGCTGGCGTCAGCCTATTCCGGAATAAAAAGAACCTGCCCAACGCGTAGCATGTTGGCGTTTTTCATTTTATTGGCACGGACAATAATGGCAGGTGTCACGCCGTATGCAGACGCAATTTCAGACAACGTTTGCCCAGCTTTAACGACGTGTTCGTAACCTTCCGATGAAATATGCGCTGTGGCCGTTGAGCGCTGCTCTTGAACGATGGAAGCCATCTGCTTACTCAGATTTTTGACAATTTCCGTTTTGTCGCGCTTTTGCTGATCAGAAACAGCCATCATCCCCGCTTCGACAGCCGCAACACGTTGATCCAATTGACGCGTGTTATCATTTAATGCCTGCTGTAATGCGCCGACTTGTTCAAAAAGTTTCGTCCGCTCTTCCTGGACACCGTCCATTCGAGCACCCAGTCGTTCGACGTCGCTCTGCAATCTCATGATATGCGTCCGGACCTTCGCTTGATCCTGGGTGTGCTGTTGCTGCGTCACGGTCTGGCAGCCGCTGAGCATGCCCAATCCCAACACGAAAGAGAGTAGTCGAAATCCGCGAATTAGCATCCTTGGCATTGTATTAAGCATGGTCAACCCTACCCGATTTTTAATTAATAAAAGATGAATGTGGTAAGCCTAGCACTCCAGCACGTCCTGCGGCAACCGGATTTCAATCTGAGATCGCACGAAGCGCCAGGGCCATGATGGCAGACCAGGCGAGAACCTTAAAATCAGCGCTATCCAGTGCCGTCTCAATCTCGGAACGAGTCAGTAGCACAAATTCTTGGGCTTCCAGGTCGTCGCTGACGGCGTCGGCAACTTTGACGGCATTACGTGCTAGGAAAAGATGCGCGTTACCGCAACCGCGATTTGCGTCCACAACATAGCTACCCAGGGACTCCCAAGCGTCTGCGGTGTAGCCCGTTTCTTCAAGCACTTCCCGCTTTGCGGCATCAACTGGCGTTTCGCCCTCATCAATATAGCCACCGACGATGGAAAGAGACTCCCCATCAATGGCATACTTCGTTTGACGAAAACACAGGAACTTCATATCTGGCGTTATGGCCACCACGTTCACGTAGTCGGGCGTGATGACGAATGGCCAATCCGGAATTCGGATCCCGGCGGGCAATTCCAGATCGTGTGCTTCGACGCGCAGAAAACGACCGCAGTCAAGTATGCTGCGTTTCGAGTGCAAAATCCATTCGTCGCTCATATCATACCTTCAGGTCGCCACAGCAAGTGCATACTGAAAAAGTCGCATGCAAGGGTCTTCATCCCTCGATGCTATGCACAATACTCGGCCCAGCTTGAGCTCGTTTCCGAAACACGCACGCGCTCAAGCGCCACAGCATCACGCAGGTGATACGCCCCGTCCTTCGTGCTGGCATAATCGGCGAGTGCCTGTCGGCAAAACTCGTAAATATAGCGCGCGAGGACCTCAGTGGTAGGATCTTCGTTATGAAATGCGACAATGCGCGCCCCATATTGTGTCTGCATCGCCTCGAATTGTGGATCATCCGTGTTCATGCACATGGCATGGTCCAGCGTATCGAGAAAATCCGCGAGCAAGGTCTTGAGGACCTTGTAGTCGCAAACCATCTCATGATCGTCGAGCGAGTCCGCACGTAGAACCAACTCAACGGTTCGACTATGACCATGCGGGAATTTACAGTTGGCCGGATGCTTACTCAGCATGTGGCCACTTTCAATTTCAAAGGTCTTACAGATTCTATAGGGCATGATTCAAGTGCCTCGCGTATTTCCAAACAAGTCAATGTGAAGCCGTGAACAATACCTGTATCCGTGCCTTTTGCAAAGGTCTATGAGCAACGTTCGGCGTTGCGCGAGAACTTCTGGCGTGGTGCCTTCCGGCATAAGCATGACACGGTCAGCCGGTAGCGGAACGGTCAGGCGTCCAAGAAGTTCATGGATCTCGGTAATATCGTCTTCGCTGGAAACCACAAATTTCAGTTGGCAGGCACAGTGATTCAGCCAGGCGTCGATGACATCGGGCTTAAAGCGAAGCGATTCGGTATGCATTTTTGCTTCGGCCGGGTGCAGCGCGGCGTCTGGCGTGGAGTTTGCAAGTTTCGGGCTCAGCGAGGCCAGGTCGACCGCGATACCGTCAGGGCAACGCGTGGCGTTTGTTTCGATGGTCACGTGAAACCCGTCCCGCCGCAGGTGCTGTGTCAACTCAGGCATGCCTACCGAGACCATCGGTTCTCCACCGGTGATGACGACATGGCGACAGCCATAGCTGTGCACCTGCGAGACGATGTCGGCGACACCGAGGTCATCGCCCTCCGGGGCCCAAGAGGTGTAAGGCGTATCACACCAACTACAGCGCAGATTACACCCTGACGTGCGAACGAACACCGATGGCACGCCCGTGCAAAGGCCTTCGCCTTGTATTGAATGAAAAATTTCAGATATTCGCATGATTATTCCTAACGTTTCAAGTCGATATAGCGGCGAGTGCCCGCACCCGTTATTCGGATGGCCGTTCGGGTAGCGGCGGGCTTGCCAAGTACGTCGTGGGATCCGGCACACCGGCTCGCAAAAAGGCTTCGCGCCGTTCTACACAGGTGCCACACGTGCCGCACTGCACATCCCCCCCCTTGTAGCAGGACCAGGTCTTGGCAAGCGGCACCTGTTGCGCGACTGCCCTGTTGACAATATCTTCCTTTGTCATGTCGATGAACGGGCGTATCAAAGCCACATTGGCATACGTCCCCAGTTCCATTGCGCTCCCCATCGCCGACATGAATGATTCGCGACAGTCCGGATAAATTGCATGATCCCCAGAGTGCGCAGCAATGACGACACCTGTCGCCTCGAGACTTTCGGCAAAGCCTGTTGCAATCGAGAGCATGATCGCATTACGAAAAGGAACCACAGTCTGTTTCATAGACGCTTCTTCGTAGTGTCCATCAGGCACAGCATCACCTGACGTTAACAGGTTCGAGCTAAACAGTCGGTCTACGAAGGGTAGCGCGACAACCTCATGCGGAACGGAGAGAGCCTCACAATGCCAAGCCGCAAACGGTAGTTCGCAGGCGTTGTGTTTTGCGCCGTAATCAACACTGAGCGCCGCGACGACATTGTAGCAAACGTTGGCTTCATAAAGGGCAGTGACGGAGTCCATTCCACCACTAAGTAACACGACAACTTTCACGTCAATTCCTACCTCGCATTCAGGGTTCCGGTTTCCACGACCGACTTCGATCCACAGCCTGTACCCAACGCGCATATAGAGCATCCATATCGGCTGCTGAGGCAAGTGGTTCAAAAACGCGTTCAGGACCATTAATATCCGCAAACGCCTCTCGGGTCCAGAACCCGCATGCAATGGCGGCCATTCCAGCAGAGCCAAGGGCTGTCGACTCTAGGATTCGCGGACGAATAACAGGGCGTTGCAAGAGGTCGGATTGAAACTGCATCAGAAAATCGTTACGACACGCCCCCCCATCAACCCGCAACTGATCGAATTCAATATCGGGCACAACAGAGGCGAACGCATCAATCACATCGCGGCTCTGGTACGCAATCGCCTCTAGCGTTGCACGGGCTAAATGGGCCCGCGTGGTTTGGCGCGTCAACCCGACAATCGTTCCGCGCGCGTTTGGGTCCCAGTATGGCGCACCCAACCCGGACAACGCCGGAACAAAATAGACGTCATCGTTGGCATCAAGTGATTCTGCCAGCGCTTGTGTTTCGTCAGCATCATCAATCAGCTCCAAGCCATCTCGTAACCATTGAACAGCAGCACCACCGGCAAACACGCTACCTTCGATGGCATAGGTTGCCTTTCCGCTCGTTTGCCACGCAACGGTATTCAACAGTCGCCCCGATTCAGGCAGATGCTCTCCCGTGGCCGCCATTAGAAACAATCCCGTTCCGTACGTGTTCTTTACAACGCCTTGGCGCCAGCCGGCATGCGCAAACAACGACGCTTGCTGGTCTCCTAAAATCGCATGAACGGGAATATCTGCTCCTATCCATTCTGAATCGATGCACCCGTGTAATGCATCGCTATCATGCAATTCCGGCAACATGTTAGCGGGAACGTTGAACGTTTTGAGAAGGTCAGCAGAAAACTGCGTCTCAGCAATGTCCATTAACAGTGTACGCGACGCATTGCTCGGCTCTGTTGCGTGCACCCGTCCACCGGTTAACTTCCACAATATCCACGTATCTATCGTTCCAAAACACAATGCACCAGCTTCTGCCCGCGCCCGCCCATCCGTGACATTGTCGAGTATCCATTCGATCTTGGTAGCCGAAAAATAGGGATCAATAAACAACCCGGTGCGGCGCTTAATGTCAGCTTCCTGCGACTTAAGCGCTTCGCAGCGTTGCGTCGTTCGCCGGCATTGCCAGACGATGGCGTTGTACACAGGGATTCCGGTCTCGCGATCCCAAACCACTGTTGTTTCGCGTTGGTTGGTGAGCCCAATCGCCACAATCGTATCCGCACGAACTTTTTTCGCGACCGAACGTAAGGTCTTTACGGTCGACTCGAAAAGAGCCATTGGGTCATGCTCGACCCAGCCAGCATGAGGATAAATTTGTGGAAACTCTTCGTAAGCATTGGCGAGTATTTCCCCGCCTTCTGAAAAAGCAATTGTACGATTTCCTGTTGTTCCAAGATCAATTCCCACGACACAGGCCATTATTTGCTCCTTTGCGGCTGAACCTTTGATATGGTTTCGGGTATTGTCGCTACACAGGAGCGAGTGTAGAATCAAGCCCACGCCAAGGTCCAGACTTTCGCACATGCGCGCTTGATTCAATGATCTGTCGCACTGAAAGACAGAACGGGAAACTGCTTCATGCCGACACCTCAAACCCCAACCGAAGATACGCTGTACGACCTCGCCATTATCGGCGGGGGCATCACCGGAGCTGCCGTGGCGCGTGACGCCGCCCTGCGCGGGCTTAAAACCATTCTCTTTGAAAAGACCGATTTTGGCTCTGGCGCCAGCACCAAAACATCCAAACTCGCACATGGAGGTCTACGTTACCTTGAATATGGCGAAATTGGGCTGGTTCGGGAATCGCTGCGCGAACGAAACTTACTACTGAATTTATGTTCACCATGGGTCAAACCTCTCCCCTTTCTGTTCCCTGTCTACGCAAGTAGTCGACGTCCACTGTGGCAAATCGCCACCGGAATTCGTCTTTATCAATTGATGGCTGGTGAAGCGCCAAAAAAATGGCAACGTCGACTATCGGCAGGTGCTTTGGGCGCACGTGTCAAAGGACTTTACGGTGAAGACTTGCGCGGTGCCGCGGGGTACACGGATGCACAGATGCAAGACGGACGCCTTGTCATCGAGAACATCCGCTCGGCGCTATCGCATGGCGCACAAGCGTACAATTACAGTGATGTCGTCAGCGTTCGTCGAACAGGCACCCAGTGGCATACACTGGCCATCAAACAGGAAAATACCCAAATCGACGTCGCGGCACGGTCTGTCGTCAACGCCACAGGCGCATGGTCGAATGACGTCTTAAAGCGCATCGGTGTAGACCGAAAACTGGTAGCCCCCAGCAAAGGCGTTCACGTTGTGCTCCCAGACATCGGACTCGACGCGGCTCTGATCCTTGAGACGCCACAAGATCGTCGAATCTTCTTCGTGATTCCGTGGGCACAGCGCACGTTGATTGGTACGACAGATACGTTCTCCGATGACGATCCTGGCCGTTTAACGGTTCACGAGGATGATGTAAGGTACTTACTCGAGGCATTTCACCACTATTTCCCAGAACGATCATTTGACGCGGGCGACGTGGTTGCAACCTTCGCCGGCTTACGTCCCCTGATCTCGTCCAAACCTGGCCACGCAGCGTCTGCAGCAAGTCGAACACACAGTATCGTCGTCGACCAGGATCGTGTCATCAGCATTGCTGGCGGAAAATTCACGACGTACAGAGCGATGGCTGAAGAAGTGGTTGATCTCGTTGCGCAGCGGCTTGGCGAAACCGCCGCGCCAAGCACCTGTCAGACACACGTGCTGCCGCTATGGGCAACGGATGAACCTGTCGAGAACGGGGCACCATCCGACGCGATGCCAGATCACTGGGCACATTTTTATGGCCCTAGAGCCACAGAAATGGCGGCGTTGATGCTAGCGAGACCTGATCTGGCCGAGCCCATTTCTGCAGATCACCCATATCTGAAAACAGAACTGTATTATGGCATTCAAAATGAGATGGTTCAGTGCGTCGAAGATTGGCTGGAGCGGCGCACACATATTGCACTGAGCAGGAATCTCACATCGCAGTTCATCAAGGACGCCGGGTTGACGTTTGAAACGATGCGCGCTGATTCGTAACGACGACGGAACGCCGCGAAGCACCTATCGGTATTCCTGGCCGTCCATTATCGCGGAGATATTGACAAGCGCACGGCGCACATCTTCGTGGCCACGTTCAATCAGAGAAACCTGCTCGAGGACTTGATTGAATTGGCTTTGCACCGTTTGGGTAACCTCTGTGATTTCGTCCTTTTCACGTATCAGTGTTTCAACCTGTGTGCTCAGATCACTTATCTGAGATTCAGCTGACGCAAGGGAGCGCCGAAGGTTGATGATACGCGTTTCCTGTTCTTCTTCGGTACTATCGATATCGGTGACTTCCATCCCTTCAGGAATGGGCACCGCGACGTAGTTACCACAGTCTGAACAGGGAATGGTTAACCCGGCCCCGCGGTAGTCAATAGCGAGACTCTTCTGACAATTAGGGCAATCAAAGATGATGTCCGTCTCTTTGATCTCTCCCGAGTCGTTGTAGAGGTCGACCATTTGTTCCGCTCGTTGGCTCACCATAAGAAAGCGGTCAGGGTTTGATAACTTTTCCGCTTTTGATGCAAGTCGTGCAAGCGTAGCGACGAACAACGGAACCATTTTCGACCATTCGGACGCGCTGTACGTTGGGACGGAACTGACGTTTGCTCACTCCGGTAATGTGAAGGCCGATTCCGCCCTTCTTCTTTTCCATACCGTGTCGAACGATTGAG
Source organism: Kiritimatiellia bacterium (assembly GCA_047615735.1). Classification (GTDB taxonomy): domain Bacteria; phylum Verrucomicrobiota; class Kiritimatiellia; order UBA8416; family JAIOPI01; genus JAPKCZ01. The sequence continues at coordinate 9,921 of JBLHHU010000117.1, forward strand.
CTACCAAACTGGGAGCCTTTACCACATAAATCACAAGATTTTGCCATGTTAATATCCTCTTCACAGAGCCTAATTTATCGAGTCTTTAGCCATCCCGCGAATGAAACCGCGCGATGCTCGGAAACGATTCAATCAGGCTCTCGCCATGTTTACGAGCGAGATAAGGTGCCGGACTATAAATGAGAATTATCCTGTTTCGCAAGCGAATTATGAAGAAAATCGCAGCTTTCTTCAGCGAGACCCCCTAGCGCGATGCAGGCTTTAGCGAATATATCCATAACGGTAGGCCGCTTCGATCATCTGGGC
>JBLHHU010000118.1:0-10158 GCA_047615735.1 Kiritimatiellia bacterium
GGCAAAGAGCTGACCTTTGGCAAAACGCTTATTGGGTCGATCGCTCTGAGTCGCGAAATCCATCGTCGTATGCCCGACGAGGAGTATGTTGGTGTTCTTCTTCCATCCGTTGTGGGTGGTGCGATCGTCAACGTCGCCATCACCTTAACGGGACGCATTCCGGTCAACATCAATTTTACGTCGTCTCGTGAATCCGTCGACCACGCCATTGCGCTCAGTGATATCAAGACGATTATCACGTCACGCGCCTTTATGGATAAACTCGATGGGTTTGAGGTCCGCCCTGGAACGATCTACATGGAAGACATCATGCCATGTGTGTCGGGTACGGATAAGTTGATCGGGTTGTTTAAAGCACTGTTCGCGCGCCCTTCCCAATTGATGACCTTCAAGAAGCCTGCAGCAGATGATGTGGCGACGATCATATTTTCATCAGGCAGTACAGGGGTCCCAAAGGGTGTCATGCTGACGCATCACAATATCCTGTCCAACATGGATTCCTTTGCACCCATCTTCCGGTTTTCTTCAAACGACCGTGTGCTCGGATGCTTGCCTCTCTTTCATTCCTTCGGTTTCACGGCGACCCTGTGGTGCCCGCTGACGATGGGGTTCTATGCCTATTACCATCCGAATCCGATGGATGGATCGAAAATCGCCGACATTATTCGCGAACAAAAATTAACGATTCTGATTACGACGCCAACCTTCCTCCTGGCCTACATTCGTCGCGCAAAACGAGAGGACTTCGTGTCATTGCGCGGCGTCGTGACGGGCGCCGAAAAACTGAAACGCAAAGTGGCTGATACCTTTGAAGAACGTTTTGGTATTCGCCCACGCGAGGGATACGGGACCACAGAGCTATCGCCCGTCGTCGGCGTCAGTGTCGACGATGGTAACCGGGACGGCGAAATCTTTCATGTCGGCACCAAGGAGGGTAGTATTGGACACCCCATTCCCGGCGTGGCCGCACGCATTGTGGACCCCGCCACCATGGCGCCGCTTGATTTAAATCAAGAGGGCTTGCTCCTGATTAAGGGGCCCAACGTCATGCTCGGCTACTTAAAGGACCCGGAGAAGACAAAGGAGGTCCTTCAGGATGGTTGGTACAACACCGGTGATGTGGGCCGAATCGACGAAGACGGATTCATTTTCCTGACGGATCGTCTATCCCGATTCAGTAAGATTGCTGGCGAAATGGTTCCCCATTTGGGTATTGAAGAAAAGTTACTAGAGGCGCTCGGCACCGTCAACCAGGTGATTGCGATCGCCGCCGTTCCGGATGAACGTAAAGGCGAAGCTATTGTTCTGCTTTATACCGAAGAGGCAGGAACGCTCGATGCACTTAAAGCTGCCGTTGATAAGGCCGATATTCCAAATTTATGGAAGCCCCGCGCAGCGAACTTTTTTCTAATCGATGCTGTGCCGACCCTCGGTACCGGCAAGCTGGATTTGAAACAGATAAAGACACTTGCCAAACAGTTCAAAGGCGTTGAATAAGGTGTCTCCAGGCTTCATTATCTTTTTGATTATCGCGGTTCTCGTCTATGGGCTGTTTTGTGTTGCCCTCTTTCTGCGCCAGGACGGCTATCTTTATTTCCCGGAAAAGCGGGTCACGATCACACCGGCAATGTTTGACATCCCCTTTGACGATGTTCGTTTCACCACCGAAGATGGCGTGAACATTGCCGCGTGGTATGTCCCAGGGAAAAGTGCCACTCGTGATACGCCCACGGTTCTGTTTTGCCACGGCAATGCCGGAAACATTGGTGACCGCGCGACCTGCGTGCAGGCCATCCATGAAATGGGTTTACATGTCCTTATTTTCGACTACCGGGGATACGGCGATAGCGAAGGTACACCCACCGAAGTCGGCACGTACGCGGATGCCGAAGCCGCATGGCACTACCTGACCGCCACACGCGGTGCAAACCCGAACAACATTATCATTTATGGTCGTTCACTCGGCGGTGGTATTGCGTCGAAGCTGGCTTTGAACCACGTGCCACGTGTCCTGCTTCTTGAATCGACCTTTACCAGTATTGTTGCCATGGCGAAGCGTATGTTTCCCTTACTTCCCGTGCAGGCGCTGGTGCGCTACAGCTACAACACGGCTGGCCGGCTGCCGCATATAGATTGTCCCGTGTACCTCGCACATAGCCCTGAAGACAAAACGGTGCCCTTTGCCATGGGCCGATCACTGTTTGCTGCCGCCAAGGAGCCCAAGCAATTCCACACCTTAAGTGGACCTCACAATGTTGGCGGCTTGGATATAGATCTCGATTACCGCGCTTCGTTTCTGGAATTTTTGACAAAAAACCCACCTCAATTGACCCCCGTTGACTGCCATGTTAATAAGTGACCTATGATTGAGCCACTAATAGGACTACTTGCGATTGCCGCGTTGGCCATGTTGGCCACATTATGCCTTGTTCGACGGAGCTTTAAAGCGCAACAGCGTCAAATCGATGAACTCATCGATGTCGTCAATGAGCTTGAATGCAAGGTGAACGCTGGGCTTTCTAACCCAAGCGCAAGCGCCGATTCAATCGCCACACCACCGCCCTTGCCCTAATATCTGGAGCCGGATTTGCTAATTATCTACGTCGACGCCGACGCTTGCCCTGTGAAGCCTGAAATCTTTCGCGTCGCGGCTCGCTATGAGCTCGATGTGATTCTTGTCGCGAACGCCTGGATGCGCGTGCCTGACGATCCCCGCGTGCGACTCGAAGTGGTCGACCAAGGAATGGACGTTGCCGATGATTGGATTGCCGAGCATGTTGAGGCGCTCGACATTGTGATTACAACGGATGTGCCGCTCGCGAGCCGCTGCATGGAGAAAGAGGCGCTCGTCATTCGTCCCAGTGGAAAACAATTTACGGACGACAACATCGGCGCATCCGTCGCGGATCGAAACTTACTGACCGAATTACGCGCTGAGGGCACCATCACAGGAGGCCCTCCTCCGATGAAGGCGCAGAATCGTTCGCTTTTCTTGCAGCAACTTGATCAAGCCATCCAAAGCATCAAGCGTAAACAGCGCCGCCGCCCGAGCGCGTGATTCTACACGTATCTGTGTGGCCGCGTTTTGTGGGTTTTTTCGGAAAACCGTATCCACAAAATGATTGGTCTGTCTTACGTTTACCGATTTTGCGTAGACTCTTGGTCTGCAGCTTTAGTTCATATTCTCAGAATGACGATTTACGAAACGCAAGGAAACGCAAATGTATACGTGTAACGCATCAAAAGTCTTCTGCATCGTTTGTTCCATCTTTATCCTGGCTATCGCTGATGATGTGCAGGCCGCATCAAACGACCAGGCTGTTGCATCTCACGCCCCGCATCACGGCGGACATAGCCACACCAATCGCCTCGTACACGAAACCAGTCCGTACCTCCTGCAACATGCCTATAACCCTGTGGACTGGTACCCGTGGGGTGACGTTGCCTTCGAATTAGCTAAAAAAGAAAAGAAACCAATCTTTCTATCCATCGGCTATTCCGCTTGCCACTGGTGTCATGTCATGGAACGTGAGTGTTTCGAAAACGAAGCCATCGCCAAGATCATGAACACGTTCTTTGTCAGTGTTAAGGTTGACCGAGAAGAACACCCCGATGTGGATCGCATCTACATGGATGCAGTGACCGCATTGACGGGGTCGGGTGGATGGCCGCTTTCCGCTTTTCTGACACCTGACCTCAAACCGTTTTTTGGGGGCACTTATTTTCCGCCTGACCGTTTTCCTGAACTACTGAATGCTATCGCGGAGGCATGGCAGGCAAATCGCGAGGCAATCACTGCGGATGCTGAAAAATTGACCGCACACGTTACTCAACTGGTGAGCTACAGCCTGCCAGCCGATGGAAGCGCGATACCTGCCAATTTACTCGAAATCGCGATGGTCGATACGCGCAAAACCTTTGATGCGACCAACGGTGGATTTGGCGCTGCGCCGAAGTTCCCTCCGCATGGGGCGCTTGAATTATTGCTGCGTCAATATCGGCATGATAAATCGCCTGATACCCTAGAGATGGTGACGACAACGCTTAATAAGATGGCCGACGGCGGGATGTACGATCAACTCGGCGGTGGTTTTGCGCGTTACGCGGTTGATGCACGCTGGCTGGTGCCACATTTTGAAAAAATGCTCTACGACAATGCCCAGCTCTCACAAATTTACCTCGAAGCCTTTCAAGTAACCGGCGACCCCCTTTACCGCAAAGTTGCCGTCGAAACGCTAGATTACGTGCTTCGTGACATGCACGACGTCGATGGCGGATTCTACGCTGCCGAAGATGCGGACAGTGAAGGTCACGAAGGCAAATTCTATGTGTGGTCGCCTAAGGAAATTCTACCCGTACTGGGCGCTGACGATGCCGACCTTTTTAATGCCTATTTTGACGTCAGCGCCGGAGGCAACTTTGAAGGGAAATCGATTCTGAATCGACCCGTTTCGCATGCCGTCTTTGCTGAGGCACATGGACTGGAGCCAAATGCATTGCAAACGCGACTCGACGCCATGCGCACGAAACTCATGGCGGAACGCGACAAGCGTATTCGTCCGCGACGCGACGACAAGGTCTTGACGTCCTGGAACGCATTGATGATTTCCAGTTTTGTGCTGGGGCACAACGTTATGCAGGATCAGCGCTACTACGATGCAGCCCTGCGTGCGTCTGAGTTCATTGTGACCACGATGATGACGAACGATGGCCGCTTACGTCATACCTATCGCCATGGAAAAGCCACATTGCCCGGCTATCAGGACGACTACGCCACCACAATCGTCGCTTTCATGAATGTGTACGAAATGACGTTCGATGTGAAATGGCTCGAAAAGGCTGATGCTCTGGCGAAAACCATGATTGCCAAATTCTGGGACAAAGAGGCGGGCACATTCTTTTTCACGGCAGACGATCACAAGCACCTGCTAGCACGTTCACGTTCGATTACGGATTCGCAGCTGCCTTCAGGAAACGCGTCTGCGGCAATGGCCCTACTACGTCTTTCCAAGTTCCTTGACGATCGTGCCTATTACAAAATCGGTGAGAAGATCTTGTTGGCCAATAAGTCTGGCATGGAAAGAGGCGGCTTATGGTTGGGGCATATGCTCGTGGCCGCCGACTTCTACCTCGACCCGCCTAAGGAAATCGCCATTGTGGGTCCAAGTAATCATGCGACCACGCGCGATCTTCTGAATGTCGTCCGACGCCATTTCCTGCCCAATAAAGTGGTCGCCGCGATCGACGTCTCGCAAACGAACGCAGCTGTTCTGCAGAAGCGCATTCCGTTACTGGCGGGAAAGCCGCAATTGGAGCATCCCGCCGCTTACGTCTGCGAGAACTTTAGCTGCAAAGCACCTGTAAAGACGACCAAGGCCTTGGCTAAGCAGCTGGGGCTCGAGCACCCTTGAGTCATTCTCCGATTTTGCAGCAATGCTAAGTTGCATTTGCAGCCTGAGGGCGATAATGTTTCTGTTTGTTCTTTTTCTTGCAAATAGACGCGGGCAGCCTGGCCGCGCGTCAGAGAGGATTGGCTATGTTTGAGGCATCACCGTTGGGTACGTCGAATCGTTTCGGCCGGATCGCTAGCCTTGTAGCAGCGCTGTCGGTTATGATCAGTTTGGGAACAGACGCCTCGGCTGGCGAGTTCCATGGATACAAGTCGGTTGATTTCAATGTCGGCGGCCGTGGTGCCCTGTTGGTGATTCCCAAAACACCACTCGAGGGTAATCCGTGGATCTGGCGCACCGAATTCTTTGGGGTCGCACCGCAGGCGGATATTGCTCTTCTCGAAAAAGGTGTCCACGTGGGTTACGTTGGTATCGGCGGTCTCTTTGGGGCACCGATCGCGTTGGATGCAATGGATCTGTACTACGACTACGTTTGCGAGAATTACAACCTCAGCGCACAGACGGTCCTGGAAGGATTCAGCCGTGGCGGCCTTTACGCGTTCAATTGGGCAATCCGGAACCCCACACGCGTGGCTGCCATCTATGCAGACGCGCCGGTTTGCGATTTCAAGAGCTGGCCGGGTGGCTATACGAGAACCATACGGTCCGGCAGGGACTGGCGGGATTGCTTGAATGCGTACGGCATGACCGAAGCAGAAGCCGTTGCGTACAAGGGGAATCCTATTGATAATCTTGCGCCGATGGCTAAGGCAAATATCCCAATCCTTATTGTCTGCGGAGACACGCACGATTGGATTGTGCCCATCGAGAGCAACGCCATTCTGCTCGAGTCACGATACAAAGAACTCGGCGGAGATGTGACCGTTATAAAAAAACCGGGTGCTGGGCATCGTCCACATAGCCTGCCGGACCCAACGCCAATTGTTGAATTCGTATTAAAGCATACAGCCGCTTCAAAATTGAAATCAACCAAGTGGTCTTCTATATCGGCGCGAAAGCAACTGGCTATCAAACAGACCGTGGCCAACATTCCTGTTAAGTCAAAGGCCGATCGAACGACCGACATCAAGAATTTCTCTGTCACGAAAAAGGCGGGCGATCTCTACGGGGCACGCGTACGTGGATTTGTCCATCCCCCTAAGACGCTCGATTATACATTCGGCGTCGCCGGGGATGACGAAGTTGAGCTGTATCTCAGCACGGACGAAAGTCCGAAGAACAAGGTCTTGATGGCATTCGTTCGCCAGCCAACAGAAAACGGAAACTTTCGACAGTTCCCGTCACAACGCGCCAAATCTGTTCGGCTTGAGGCTGGCAAAAAGTATTATATTGAAACGTTGCATAAAGAGAACACGGGCAGTGATCACATGGCCGTCGGCTGGTCGGCACCGGACGTGAGCACGGGTAAAGTGATTCCGGGTGAATTCCTCTCCCCTTACCCAGCGGGCCCAAAGGGCTCGCTCGTACAGGAAATGTGGTTGGATCCGGCCGGTTGGGCCAAGCGCTGATACGGATTGTTGCGGCCTATTGGGCTGAGCCTGCCCGGAAAAGGTGGACACGCCGATCTCTTAACGCGAGGCGACTCAAGAACCGTGACGCGAGCCAGAACGTTGCGACGGGCTCCGCTGGTCTTCAGAAGGTCGCGAAGAGCGCATACTCCTACGCGCTTCGCTGGCTACGGCGGAGAAGAAGACTCACCCCCTGCTGCCGGCGGAGCCCACCGGACTCCACCGAGGATAATAGCGACTGGGATAAGGCGCCAACGTTGGAGCCCGGCGACTTTGCCCAGCATCGTGCTGAGGGACGAAGCTCTGGTGCCGGTGCTCCGCCGGCTTGCCCGCCGTAGCGCGGAGCGCGAAGGAGGGTTCTCTCCTTCGTGTCCTTCTGTGAAATTCTTAACAACGCCGTAGTAACCACGCACCGTTGGCTTAAGATAGCAGTATTCTGGTCTATCCCTTAGCCCTACAAGGATATCAAAGAAACGTCCGTCAAAGGAAAAAACAATCCCGGTTTCGTTCTCCGCGTGCGACAGGGCTTGAATGGTAGAGGGGAATTGTGCAACATGCGGTTTCACTAGTTTAAGCGGGCCGTATATTGTGGCTCGAAACACAAATAAGAGACGACACACTCATGGCCAGTAAGAAAATGGAAAAACCTCTCACCAAGACAGAATTGCTAACCGGTATCGCCGAGGAAACCGGGCTGACGAAGAAAGACGTAGCTGCCGTGCTCGTCTCTCTCGAAAGCAACATCCAGAAGAGCCTAGGGCGCAGCGGCTGCGGCAAGTTTGTCCTGCCAGGCCTCGTAAAGGTCGAAAAGGTCAACGTCCCGGCCCGCAAGGCTCGCAAGGGCGTTCCTAACCCCTTCAAACCCGGCGAACTGATGGATGTCAAAGCCAAGCCGGCCTCGACGAAGATCAAGGTCCGTGCGCTCAAGACCCTCAAAGACATGTAAAGACCGCAACATACGCGCAACTGAAGACGGGTCGGCACACGCCGGCCTGTCTTTTTTTATCGATTTCCAGATAGCGAAATACATCAAGGGTTCAGGCAGACGTCGTAAGGTCAAGAATGTCGTCCGTGGGCTGTCCGCGAGTGACAGCCCCACTGTCGATAGTGCTTCAAGTAACACGTAGGAGCACATCCCCGATCGCCTTAGCGTCGATTTTCGACCCATCAGAATTGAGCCTAACAGCCAAGGTTAGGGGCCAAACCGTCATTCTGCGCAATGTTCGCCGCGTCTTTCGTGGTCCGACCCCAGCGTGCTGAAGATGTGACCCCTGTGCGGTACATTCATTCTGTGGAACGTAGAACAACAAACCGAACGGTTATTTTGATGTTCCAAAAGATGATGTCATAGGACCGATCCCTTTTCTGCATGAAAAGAAGCATCTGAGATGCGTGCATTTTTGCGTTCATGCAACACTCTATATAAGGCACTATGCTTTTTTGGGTGCCCCTTAAATGACGTGGCTGAAAGCGGATAAATTGTTCGTCACACAATGGGCTGCACGTTGTGGTAATTCGATTGTGAACGAGTAAAGATGACAGATAAAGGTAGAGAAGGATGACATTTCTCGAATTCGGGTTGCGAAAAGAATTGCTGGACGGAATTTCATTGCTGGGATTTAAAGAACCCACATCGATCCAAAGTGCCGTCATCCCCTTCATTCTAGAGGAAGAAAGAGATCTCGTCGCACTTGGCCAAACAGGGACGGGAAAAACGGGTGCATTCAGCCTGCCCATTCTTGAAAAAATCGATCTTCAAAGCAGAAAAACGCAAGCTTTGATCCTCTGCCCTACGCGCGAGCTCTGCATCCAAATTACCCATGATATTAAAAACTTTTCAAAAAAGCTCCCTAGCTTGCAGACCTTAGCGCTCTACGGAGGCGCTGACATCCGCCCGCAACTCGCGGGTCTTGACCGCGGAGCGCAGATAATTGTTGCCACGCCCGGTCGTTTACTTGATTTACTGCGCACGCATAAAGCGAAGCTTTGCGCAGTGGAACGCCTGGTCTTGGATGAAGCGGATGAAATGCTTAATATGGGATTCGAAGAGGATCTCAAATCCATTCTCGATGAAGTGCCCAAGAAGGCCCAACGCCTGCTCTTCTCTGCCACGATGCCGCAACGTGTAACGCGTTTGATGCACAACTACATGAACGATCCGCACGAAATCACAATTGGGGTACGCAACACGCTCTCCGAGCTCGTGGAGCATCACGTTCTACTGGTACATGCCAAAGATCACTATGCTGGATTACGCCGTATGCTCGATGCTACGCCTGGGATATATGGCATCATCTTTTGCCGCACAAAAGCGGATGCGCAGTTGGTTTCAGATCGGCTTAATAGCGATGGATACAGGACGGCCGCATTGCATGGGGATCTGCTGCACGAGGAGCGGGAAGTGGTGATGAAACAGTTCCACACGCACCAAGTTGAATTAGTAGTGGCAACCGATCTCGCAGCGCGCGGACTGCATATTAATGACCTGACTCATGTGATCCATTACACGATTCCCGACGACCAAAACACCTACACTCACCGGAGCGGACGAACGGGACGCGCGGGAAAAAGAGGGGTCTCGCTGATAATCATTCATGCGCGCGAGAAGTTTAAACTCGAACGTATTGAAAAGGTTCTGGGCCAAAGCTTTAAAGAGCTACCCATTCCCTCAGGCGAAGAGATTGGACGCATTCAGCTTCAAAACCTACTCAACCAATCCGACGCTGCGGATGCAACCCTCGATGAAATCAGTGCGACGCTCGAAACCCTCGCCGCATCTGAAGAAATCGATACACATGCGCTGATGAACGTACGTAAAACGGTGGACTATTATCGCGTTGCTCCCGAGCTCAACAGCGAGCCTGAGAAAATAAAGCCCAAGAATAAAACCGCCAATAGCGTCACTGGCCGCGAAGCCCGTGAAAGACATGTGCCCCGCAAAATGACGGAGGGTATGATTGAGCTCGTCGTTAATATTGGAAACCGCAATGAGCTTAGCGAGGAAGGCTTGAGTGAGCTGATCAATGGATGCGGCTCAACCGTTCAATTGGGGCGTATTAACATGGTGGATATGCAGACCTATTTCGAAGTTCCCTACCCGCTCTCTCACGAAATTATCAACCACTTTAAACAAAACCCGACCGAATTTGGCGGTCGCCCTCTCAATATTGCCTTTGCCGGAAATGCCAAACCTGCGGATGCCAAGAGATCGAATCCTCGGGGCGGTAAGCGTGGAAAGC
>JBLHHU010000119.1:0-9954 GCA_047615735.1 Kiritimatiellia bacterium
CTCAGGAAACGTAAAGCGCAGAATCCCGGCACGGCAGGTGCACGTGGCTTCGGCCCGAATGCCAGGGTCATCCAGCGTGACCGCATAGTATCCCGCTTGTGCGACTTCATTGTCCGAGGAAAAGCGACTGCGATACGTTTCCTCGAGCAGCTCATCCGGCAGGCCACCGTAGGTGCGGAGCGGACCTGCGGTCGGCGTCACCAGCAGGTTTCCCAGATCGCCATAGGCCCCGATGCCGCTCATGTGCGTGAAGCTGAAACCTTCAATCGAGTCGTGGCCCGCGGAGTAGCCGGAACCGTTGTCCCCACCAGTGACGGTGTCCGGTCCCACCTGCACAAGCCCAGACGGACGCCACGCGCCCGGATACGTCTTGCCGAGCCCTGCCCATGTGGATTCATGCTCCGTGATCGCTCCGATCATGGGGTCAATATAGTCAGCCGCTTCTTTCATCTGGATTCCATTGGTGATTGGTGTTGGCCATTGTTCCGTCCTGCACTCCAGAACCGACACAGCCTATTCGCAACACCAGCTAGCGGTACAGGCCAATTTTTGACGGGCGATCGCGAAATGAATCGTGTACCGAATTCCCAAAGACCCAATCTCCCCTTCGTAGTTCAATCGTAGCGAGGCACGAGCGGAGATTGTCCCTGAGCCAAGCCGCACGGAACAGCCGAAGACAATCTCCGCTCGTACCTCGCTACGATTGAACTACAAAGCTCTTCCAGCGCCCCATTTGGGGTATTTCAATGGCATGCAAATGCGTGCATAAACAATTGCCATTTAACAATGTCCCCAATTGACGAAATCGTCGTATTGGTTCAAAATATGAGAAGTCATCTTTCGGCGACCAGGACACCGCACACACATATTACGACGCATTATATGAACAAACAGAAGAACAGCTGCCTACGTTTCGACATCCCGCACACTGCGATCCGCGTGTGTTCGCTGATTGTTCTTCTGGCTTCTGTGTCATTCGCTTCGGCGCAAACAACGTCCGTGGCGCGTGTCTGGAATGAAGCGGCCCTGGAAGCGATCAAGATCGACGTACCGCATCCACCCGTGCACGCGCGCAATCTCTTCCACCTTTCCGCCGCCATGTGGGATGCCTGGGCGGCGTATGATTCGACCGCTGTTGGTTATGCCTGCAATTTGTCGGCCGTGGCCTCCAATACGGCCGCGGCCCGTGATGCCGCCGTAAGTTTTGCAGCGTATCGTGTGCTCACAGCGCGCTATGCCCTGTCCACCAACGCGGTACAAACCATCATCCAACTTAACGATATCATGACCGGTCTGGGCTACGACCCAGCCGATACCAACCGCATTGGTGATGACCCTGCCACAATCGGCAATCGCGCGGCATATGCGATCTTAAACTTCGCCATCGACGATGGATCCAATGAAACCAATCAGTACGCCGATCAGTCGTACACCGCCGCCAACGAGCCGCTCATTTTAGCCTTCCCGGGCACGACCATGCAGGCGCCCAATCGCTGGCAACCGCTGGCCTTTGAGTACGCGCAAACCCAGAACGGGCTCAAAGCTGAAGCGGTCCAGTCGTTTCTCGGGTCGCAGTGGCGGGACGTACGCCCCTTCGCGATGACACGTGACAGCAACACCAACATTTACCTCGACCCTGGCCCGCCCCCTTATGCGGGCGCGGAGGGCGACGCAGCCTTCAAGAGCAACAACGTCGAGATATTGCGCTACAGCAGCACCCTCGACCCTGATTCCGGTATCATGATCGACATATCCCCTGCCGGTCCGGGAAAGAACAACACGCTGGGAACACACAACGGCATCGGCCATGCGACAAACCCCGCTACGGGATCTCCATACACGAACAGCCTGGTCCGCTTGTCCGACTTTGGTCGCGTCGTCGCCGAGATTTGGGCTGACGGCCCCGACTCCGAAACACCACCAGGCCATTGGAACGTGCTGGCGAACACGATTACAGAGTACCCTGACTTCGAACGCCGTTTCGAAGGCAGCGGCCCCATACTGGATGCGCTTGAATGGGACATCAAAGTCTACTTCGCCATCAACGGCGCCTTGCATGACGCCGCCACAGCAGCGTGGACCTGCAAACGCTTCTATGACTATGTTCGTCCGATCAGCAGCATTCGCTGGCTGGCCAGTCTCGGACAAGCCTCGGACCCTGGCCAACCCAGCTATGATCCGGACGGCATCTACCTAGCCTCAAACCTTGTCGAGGTGATCACGCTTGCAAGCACCGCACCGGGTGGGCGCCACGCGCACCTGACCAATGAAACGAGCCGTGCCCTTTTGATCGGACGTATCGCGGTCAACACCTGGCCCGGCGAACCCGAGACGGGCACAAACACCTATAGTGGCAAGACGTGGATTCAAGCCTCCACTTGGCAGCCCTACCAACGCGACACCTTTGTCACCCCCGCCTTTCCCGGTTACGTTTCCGGACACAGCGCCTTCAGCCGCGCCGCCGCAGAGGTGCTCACGTTGATTACCGGCGATCCATATTTCCCAGGCGGCTACGGTTCCTACACCGCCCCCGCAGGTTCGCTGTTATTTGAACAAGGCCCCTCCACTGACATTACCCTACAATGGGCAACCTATTACGACGCGGCCGATGAAGCGGGCATTTCGCGCCTCTACGGCGGCATTCACGTCGCACCCGATGACGTTGCCGGGCGCATCATGGGAGCCCAAGTCGGCCTAGACGCCTACGCCCTCGCACGCAAATATTTCGACGGCACGATTCTCAACGAAACGACGTACTGTCAGATCAAGATGGACGCCAACATGACAACCATCACCTGGGACCAGATTAGGGGAATGCAATACCGCTGCGTTGAAACGCCAACGCTACACACGCCCTTCGCGACCAACAACGCGTACACTCAAGCGAAATCCCATATCGGCGAAGCGCACCTTCCCGCCAGCGCTGCAGCACACTTTTATCGCATTACGCGCAAGCACGACGACCCTCAGCAATAGCCCCCATACGGGAATGATGCTTGTCGCCGCAGCAGCTGCATGGCACGTTTCAGTGTCCGCGAATACTGCACCGAGATTGAGGGTAGAGAGATCATGAAATCGAATACGATGATAAAGCGCATTCTCACAGCGCCAGTCTATGATGTCGCCCGTGAAACGCCCATCGACCCAATGTCCTTCCTCAGCAAACGCCTGCACAACCAGATTCAGGTAAAGCGCGAAGACCTGCAACCCGCCTTTTCATTTAAGTTGCGCGGGGCGTACACTTGCATGGTGCGACTCTCCCCTGAGCAGAAGAAAAATGGCGTTGTCGCCGCGTCTGCTGGCAACCATGCCCAAGGCGTTGCCATTGCGGCGGCCAAGCTAGGCATTGCCTCCACGATCTTTATGCCCGTCACCACGCCCGAAATCAAAGTTCGTGGCGTGCGCAAGCTCGGCGGACGCTTCGCCAAAGTCATCCTCGAAGGCGACCGCTTTGATGACGCCTGCGCACAAGCGCTGGAATTTGCACGCCGTGAGAAGCAAACCTTCATTCACCCCTACGACGATACCGATATCATTTCCGGCCAAGGCACGATCGGCATGGAAATCCTGCGCCAGCGCCCCACGGATTTACACGCCGTGTTTGTCCCTGTTGGTGGCGGTGGACTTCTGGCCGGCGTCATAACCTACATCAAATACCTGCGACCGGATGTGCGTGTCATTGGGGTCGAAGCCGATGAATCGGCATGCCTCAAGGCCGCCCTTGATGCAGGTCGACGTGTAAAGCTTGCGCATACCGGCATTTTCGCCGACGGCGTTAGCGTGGCGCAAATTGGCAAACGACCCTTCTCAATGATTCGCGACAAGGTCGACGATGTGATCACCGTCACAACCGATGAAATCTGCGCTGCGATCAAAGACCTGTTCGATGATACGCGTTCGGTCGCCGAACCCTCGGGCGCACTAGCCTTGGCGGGCTTAAAGAAATACGTGCGCACAAAACGAATCAAAAACAAATCACTGGTCGCGATCGTCAGCGGCGCGAATTCAAACTTCGATCGTCTGCGATTCGTCGCCGAGCGCCACGCCGTCGGCGAAAAGCGTGAAGTGCTGCTGGGCGTCACGATTCCGGAAAAACCCGGAAGCCTGCTGGATCTTTGCCGATGCGCGAAAGGGCATGACGTCACGGAGTTTAATTATCGATATGATAACGCGGCCAAAGCCAATGTATTTCTGGGCATCAAAGTACGTGACGATGGACCGGATCGTGAGCGCCTGATCAAGCGGCTGCGCAAACAGGGATTCGCGCTCCGTGACCTTTCTGGCAACGCGCTGGCAAAACTGCATGTGTGCCACATGGTTGGTGGACATAGTCGACGTATCCCCGAAGAGGTTTATCGTTTCGAATTCCCCGAACGCGCCGGCATTTTGGAGCACTTCCTGACGGTGATGCGCGGACGTTGGAATGTGTCGCTGTTTCAATATCGTCAGCACGGCGGCACCTACGCCCACGTGCTAGTCGGCTTGCAGGAAATCCCCGGCACAAAACACAAAATCGATACGTTCCTGAAAGAACTGGCCTTCCCCTACGTGCGCGAAACGGATAATCCGGCCTACCGCATGTTCCTCGGGGACTGAGCGGAATGGCACGGACTTGAGCCTTCTTAATCCTAATCACCAGCATCCCATAGGCCAAAGAAAAGATTTAACACCCTCCCGCTCGGCGGGATTGAGTTCATAGAGGCACGGAGAAGAAATCAAGAGAATCAACCGCCGGGCTACCCCGGCGGCTGATTCTCTTGAAATATGCCACCCTCTTCTCTCCCTTGGCGCGGCGTAGCCCACAGGGCGACTTGTCCGCCGTAGCGCGCAGCGCGTAGGAGGAAGACGGCTCTGTACCTCTGTGAACTCAAGCGCAGCGGGTGGTAAAGATCTTCTTCTGGGGCTTGGTTTACGAGAATGCAACTTGCAGGACTAAGCTGCGCCTAGTGCCCGCCTTCTGGTGTTCTTTTCAGGGTAGCGAGATAGGCGATGAGGTCTCGCAATTCAAATGGTTGGAGGATGTAGGCCATGGGCGGCATTCCCGAAACAGGGTCACTACGCTGTTTAATATCGGCCTTGGCGTAAGTATGCGTTTTTCTCTCAAGATCTTTGAGAATTACGGCATCCTCTGTTTCCTCAACAAGTGTACCACCGACGGCCGTCCCGTCGTTCATCGTCATTGAAACCAAACCAAATCCTGCGGCAATCGTTGCCCCTGGGTCTACGACAGCGTCCAAAAGCTCGCTTCGCTTTTTTGTCAGTCCAATTCCAGAGAGATTCGGCCCCACATTGGATCCCCGCCCATTCACCTTATGACAACGAACGCACTGAGCCGCACCATGCGTTTCAAACACAAGACGCCCCTGATCGACGTTGCCCCCTTGCAGTGATGTCGCAAAACGTTGCGTCAGTGGCACACCTGCTCGTTTGAGATCATAGGCCGTAATAGCTCGCTTCACATCCATGGCGCTCGATGCACGGCAGGATTCGAGAATATCGAGTTGTATGGCAGGGTCCGCCGTATCGTTGATCACCGTTTCGAGAGCGCTGAGCTGATGCTTCGCCACGCGCTGATCTGTGCCATGGGCAGCCATTAAGGCGTAGGCCTCCTGACGATCGTCCAGATCATCTGCTTCTGCAAAAGCGAGCACCGTCTTAATAGCGTTGTCGGCAGACATCGCGAGCACCCCTTCGAGCGCTTTGGCACGTATCGCGGAACGACTATCCTTGAGTAATGTTTCAAGCAAGGCAACCGTACCTTGCCTGCCTTTCTCAATAAGCGTGTCCAATACCACCAACCGAATCGTGTCTTCTTCGTTTTTGTCCGAAGCGATATTGACCAACCGTGAGGGCAGAAGCGGAACGCCGTACGTCGCGGCAAGGCGTATGGCCGCGGCCAACACCTTGCCCTCTGAGGAATCAAGAATGGGCGGCAGCAGATCTTCAACGACGGAAGCAATATCGTCGCGTTCCGTCGGCAATGGACGTGGAAGACCGGTGGAGCCATCCACGGTCACCTCGTCACGCCACGCTTCGATGGCAATGAGCGCCTCGACGCGCTGACGCGGATGCAAGGTTGTGTCAGACGCATGTGCAAGGAGACGCGTCGCACTGGCAACGTCGGCCGCATACCAGTTCGCGTTTATGACACGCGTGTGCATCATCCGTTCGACATTGTCGTTTGCTACTCCCAGTTTCGGCAAATGCGCAGCAAGCTGCGATGTGGCGCCCTCGATGGGCAAATCATTGATGGCGCGAATGGCCTCAAACGATAATGCCGTGTCCGCATCCTGCAGAAAGCGGGCAAGTGCAGGATCACGATGACGCCTCATCGTTAACAACACAGCCATACGCACGGCGGCAGATTCATCGTCGGAAAATTGTGTCCAGGATGCCCTGTCTTTCACACCGAAAAGCCCCATCACGATGCCATGTCGCAAGAACAGATCCTTATCGTCGTTGTGACGTGCCAGCGCGATGAGTGCGGGCACTGCGGACGCATCACCGATACGCCCAAGTCCAATGGCCGCATACATGGCCGCGCGGGGATGGTCGTCCTCGAGTCCGGCTTTAAGGATCTGTGTAGCAGCTTTGTCACGGTGATCCCCTAAAACACGTAGGGCCTGAATGCGTACCTGATCATTTTCATCACGAGCGAGCGCACGCACGACACCGAGCGCAGCTGGGTTCTTGCGGGCAACCATGCCAAGTCCCCAAACGCCATGAATGCGGGCAAAGGTATCGGGGCCGGCCTGTGCAGCATTAACAAACACCTTAGCGCCCACCTCTCCGCGTTTAACCAGCTCAAACTGGGCTCGATAGCGCAAGTCCTTGTGGTCGCGGCTTAGCAGGGTCGCGAGTTCCGTATTCGTTTTCTTTGAATACTCAGACAGCCAGATTTTATGATTCTCGATAATCGCTGGTTTCTGACTGTGCGTTTCATCGTATATGCGGAAAATGTTTCCGACATCGCTGTTACCCCATCCACCGTAATTGAATTCCGATATATAGAGGCTTCCATCCGGGCCAAAATCCAAGTCGACGGCGTTCACCCCGCTAAATACGGTTTCATGATTGGCTGTCTCAAATCCGGCGCCATCGTCCTGGACATCAAACATTTCAACTCGGGATGCATGTGGACTACCCGTATACAAGACAACGAAAAACTTGTTGTCATAGGCATCGCCGAGACTGCTGGACGGATTGTAGGTCAGACCGGATGGCCCTGTTTGAAGTTGACCAATGCCTGGCAGAATGAAGGCCGGTTGACGCTCATCGCGTACCTTCCACATCTTTTCATGTTCCCATGCGTTGAGGGTGCCTTCGCCAGAATATTTCGCAATACGAAATCCGTATTGATGTTCGAAGGACATCAATACTTGATGACCGGCATGCCAACCGGAATCCCCTCCTTCAACGAGGTAGTTGATGCGTTCTTTGTCGGATTTGTCGCCATCGTTGTCAGCGGTAAACAGATTACCATAGTCATCAAAGGCGAGTTCTTGCGGATTCCGCAAACGATCATAAAACAGCTCAATGTTCGATCCGTCCGGATCACAGCGAAAGACAGCGCCTTCGTTGGGACCATGGAAACGCTTGCCCTCCTTGGTCGTGAAGCTGTAGCCGCGATCACCGACCGACCAATAGAGCTTTCCGTCAGGGCCCCAGATCAAGCCGTGCAGGTCGTGACCCGAAAAACTCATGCGAATGCCGAATCCGTCCTGAAGCGACTCGCGCGTATCGGCTCTGCCGTCGCCATCAGTGTCTTTCAGTTTCCAGAGATGCGGGATACACGTGTAATAGACGTCCCCATCACGCTCGATCACGCCGATACCCGGCCCATCGAGTGGATCATTGAAACCGTCCGCGAACACGGTCGATTTATCGGCCATACCGTCGCCGTCCGTATCTTCGATCAGCTTAATGACGTCTGAGTAGTCCGTGTACCACGCAGCCGGATGTTGGTCGTAATGGTTTTTAAACATGGCGAGGCGATCAGCACTCGATTGGATGCTCAAATCTTCCAGCAGCATGTAGGCACGCCCGCGAATGTCATCGACACCCTTTTGCCAGCGATGAATTTCGCACGAATAAAGGCGTCCTTGTGTATCAAAGATAAAGGAAGACGGATTGATCGTGTGGCTACCATCGGCCCACAAGGCCCCCTTCCAGCCCTCGGGCAACGTGAGACGTGCCACGCGCTCCATACCGTCGCGCTGGAATTCCTCTGCCGTTTTGGCGAACGCCGAATACTGGGTTAACAGACAGAGGGAGACGGCCAAGAATGAGAAACATCTAATCATCAGATTCCAGAAAGGTTGTGGGCGATTACGAAAACGGGGTTCGGAAGCCGGAAATTAAACACAGGTTTATGAATGCTTTGCAAGGAACTAGTTTTGCAAATCGAACTCTGATCAAGTTTCAAAAATCTGCTCAATCTACACGATTTTTACTGCTTTGCACTAAAAGTTGGCGTTAGCCTTTCGGCATGTATATCACCGGTACAAGACAGATCATTCACGGCCTGATCGTCGTTTTTGCGTTATCGGCGCTTCGCAACCTGACGGCCGAGACCGTTTCCTTTAATCGTGACATTCGCCCCATTCTCTCCGACCGCTGTTTTTCGTGTCACGGCCCGGATGACAAGGACCGCAAAGCCCACCTGCGGCTCGATCAGGCTGACGGCCCTGAGGGTGCCTACCGCACGCATGACGATTCCACGGCCATCACGCCGGGATCGCTCGCGGACAGTGCGCTCTGGTACCGAATCACCACCACGGATGAAGATGAGATCATGCCGCCGCCGAAGTCGCACAAAGAGCCACTTTCTGCGGCGGAGCTGGAACACGTTAAGCAATGGATTGAAGCTGGCGCGAAGTATGAAAATTTCTGGGCCTTCGAACCCCCTGAAAAGCCATCCACGCCAAAGGGCAAAGCCCCGATTGACGCGCTCGTGCAAGAGGCGCTCACGGCCAAAGGCCTAAAACCATCCAACGAAGCCGACAGACGCACGCTCGTTCGGCGCCTGACCGTTGACCTCACGGGACTGCCCCCCACTCGCGACGAGGTGCACGCTTTTCTGGCCGATGCCTCGCCCAACGCATACGTGCGCTTGGTCGACGCCCTATTGGCACGCCCGCAATATGGCGAACACATGGCGCGCTACTGGCTGGACCTTGTTCGCTTCGCCGACACGAACGGCATGCACAAGGATTTCTATCGCAACTTTGTATCCTATCGCAACTGGGTGATCCGCGCCTTTAACGAAAACCTGTCCTACGATGACTTCCTGCGCTACCAGCTGGCCGGAGATCTCTTCGAAGAACCCACTAAGGACCAACTCGTCGCAACCGGCTTCAACCGCCTTCATCTGATCATCGACCAAGGAACGGCGCTCCCAGAAGAAAGCTACACCAAGAACGTTGTCGACCGTGTCACCGCCGTCGGCACGGCCTTCCTGGGTCTGACGGTTCAATGCGCCATGTGTCACGACCACAAATATGATCCCTTCACGCAGAAGGATTTCTATGCCCTCTTCGCTTTCTTCAACAACATCGACGCTGATCCGGAAACGCGAGGCGCCCCAAGCAACGGTCTACAGCCGCCTTTCGTTCACCTGACCGATCCAGAGGAAAGGCGCGAACACGACGCCTTGTTGGCCGAGCTTGAAAGCCTGCACGCGGTGGTGGCCGCAGCAGACAAGGCAGAGAAAGAGCACAAAGCAAAACGGCCCGAAACCGCGAACGTGGATGTGGCCCACGCTGACAATCAAGACCTCGCCCTGGCCGTCAAAGCGCACGACGAAATGGCGGCGCAACTTTCACAGACGACGAAGACCACCAAAGACACGCGCAACGCCAAACGCAAACGCCGTCAGGAGATTGAAAAAGGCCTATCCCAGGCCATGGTCATGAAAGAGCGCACCGACATACGTCCCGCCTTTATGCTTAATCG
>JBLHHU010000120.1:0-9948 GCA_047615735.1 Kiritimatiellia bacterium
GTTTCGATGCATGGGTTAATGACAGGCGTGCGAGCTTCATGGCCGAAGGGCCCAAGGCCCTCGATGCCGCTCTGGCGCCGAAGGACATCCCCTGGATTGATGACGAGCCGTTGCGCGATGCGAAACGGGAAGGGGTATGGAGTTTCGTTAACAAGGGTGATCCTGACGCACACGTGCATAGCGGGAACAAGGCGCGTAAACAGAGTTCGGATGGGTTGATTCAGCATTTCTTTACGGTGACGTATAAGCAACAACAGACAGCGCTCAACGATGACCTGTTTTACGCCATGATCCGCATTCATACGAACAGCCCGCCGAAAGCAATCATGTTGCAGGTGCATGTTGAGGGAAGTTGGGACCATCGCGCCTATTGGGGTGACACGTCCATTGTCTACGGACGTGGCGATGATCGACCGGCCTACCGACACATGGGAAATCTTCCTGACGCAGGTCAGTGGGTTCGGTTGGAGGCGAGCGCCGAAACGCTGGGCATCCCCCATGGCAAAAAGATCAGAGGCCTCGCGTTCACGCAATTCGGCGGAACCGTGTTCTGGGATGAGGCTGGCGTCCGTACGGTTGGAGACGGCAGCGGCGGACCCGCGGCGGGCCAATTGCGAACGCTTGTGACGAAAACGACACGCAGTGACGAAGAGACAAAACAGCTGCAACAATTTTTTGTCAAACAGGATGACGTCGGCGCCCCCTTGCGGGCGGAACTGGAGACGGCGAAATCTGATCTGACCGCGCTCTTGGCGGAAGGGTCTGTGACCGTTCCTATTTCGGTGGCTGTCAAACCGCGTGAAGTTCGCTTGCTGCCGAGAGGCGACTGGATGGATGACAGTGGCGAGATCGTTCAACCCGCCGTGCCCGAATTTCTTGGAACGGTGAATGTCACGGATCGCCGCCCGACACGCGCAGATCTGGCGGATTGGTTTGTGTCGGATGAAAACCCGCTGACGGCACGCGTCTTTATGAACAATCTGTGGGGCCTCTTTTTTGGGACTGCCATTTCGCGCGTCCAGGAAGATCTGGGCGGGCAAGGGGAGTGGCCGAGCCACGTTGATCTTCTGGATTGGATGGCAGTCGATTTTCGATCTCATGCATGGGACATCAAACGAGCCGTGAAGCAAATCGCTATGTCGCACACGTACAGGCAGTCGTCGGTGCCGCAAGACGGCATGTTGGCGCGTGACCCGCACAACCGTTTGTTGCAGCGTCAGTCGCGATTTCCGTTACAGGCCGAATTGCTGCGAGACAACGCGCTGGCGGTCAGCGGCCTACTTGTGAACAACGTCGGTGGTCCGAGCGCGCGTCCCTATCAGCCGGCTGGCTACTATCGCGAACTGAACTTTCCTAAACGAGAATATAAGGCGGACACAGGGGCGAATCAGTATCGCCGCGGTGTCTATACCTGGTGGCAGCGAACCTTCTTGCACCCGAGTATGAAAGCGTTCGATGCACCCTCACGTGAAGCCTGTACAGCGAGCCGTCCACGGTCCAACACACCTTTGCAAGCCTTGGCTTTGATGAACGACCCAACGCATGTCGAAGCCGCACGCGTGTTCGCCGTGCGTATCATCAACGAGGGCGGGGCCAGCCCTGACGCGCAAATCAAATGGGCCTATCATCAGGCGTTCTCAAAGGAGCCGGATGCAGAAACGGTTAACGTGTTTGATTCTGTATACCAAAGACATCGGGCGCATTATTCGGAAAACACGAAGCTTGCTAATGAGCTGGTACGCGTCGGCGATTCGACCGCAGGGCACGATTTGGATGCCGTGGACGTGGCCGCATGGACATCGGTGTCCCGCGTCATGTTTAATTTGCATGAATTTATTGCACGTAACTAGGGGCAACGATGACTGACGATGAACAATTTTTGAATGGGTTGACTCGGCGCGCTTTTTTGAATCGCTCCGCGCACGCCATGGGTGCAGCTGCGCTGGGCATGTTGATGGGTGACCGTGCGACGGCCGCCTCTGCAGGTGCCGCGTCGACTTGGCCCGGGGCCCTTCCGTCGGGCCATTACCCAAAACGTGCAAAAACGGTGATTCATCTCTGCATGGCCGGTGGCCCGTCGCATCTGGAGACGTTCGACTACAAACCTTACCTTGAAGCGAACCATGGCAAGCCCATGCCTGCAGATATCACCAAGGGCAAACCTATCGCGCAGCTTCAAGGCAAGCCGCTCACGGTTTTCGGTCCGCAGCACGCATTTCGCCAACACGGCCAATCGGGGACATGGGTTTCGGATGTGCTGCCCAACATTGCCGGGATTGTTGACGATATTGCCGTCGTACGCTCACTGCATACAGATCAAATAAACCACGACCCCGCGCACACACTGTTTAATACCGGCGCGTTGCTGCCGGGACGCCCGAGCATGGGCGCCTGGGTCAACTACGCGCTCGGGTCGGTATGTGAAGATCTGCCCGGCTACGTCGTGATGACGTCCGAAGGGGGCGGGCAGTCGCAACCGATCGCGTCACGTCAGTGGAGCGCCGGATTTTTGCCCTCGCGCCATCAGGGCGTGGTCTTTAATGCCTCGGGGGACCCTGTGCATTACGTGTCCTCGCCAAACGGCGTGGACCCGCAGCGCCAGCTCGATGTTTACGATGCCGTCAATAAGCTCGATCACGGCGCCCACGACCGATTGAATGACCCGGAGATCATGGCACGTATTTCGCAGTACGAAATGGCGGCGCGCATGCAGCTGAGTGTCCCTGAGCTTATGGACGTTGCCAACGAGCCGAAGTCCGTTTTGGATATGTATGGTGCCAAGCCGGGCGATGGTTCATTCGCGTCGAACTGCCTCATGGCGCGACGCATGGCCGAACGCGGTGTCCGCTTCATTCAGCTCTATCATCGCGGCTGGGACCATCATGGTGGCGTGAAAGACGGCACGGCCGCAGCTGCCGGATTTACGGATCAAGCCTGCGCGGCGCTCGTTCGTGACCTCAAGCAGCGCGGCATGCTCGACGATGTCTTTATCATGTGGGGTGGCGAGTTCGGGCGTACGCCTATGTCGCAGGGCGGTAGTGGGCGCGACCATCACATCCAGGGCTACTCCATGTGGTTCGCAGGTGGTGGTATCAAGGGCGGGCAAACTTACGGCGCGACCGACGAACTCGGGTATTCCGCCGTTGAGAACCCTGTGCATGTCCGCGACGTTCACGCAACGATGCTGGATCTGCTGGGCCTTGACCACAGCCGCTTGACCTACAAGTTCCAGGGCCTCGACGCCAAGTTGACCGGTGTCGAATCTGCCAGTCCGGTACGCGCCCTTTACACCTAAACCAGGGCGCAAGTGATACGCATAGTCCCTATACGGGAATGGTCGGACATTGTGCGATCAATGCAAATAACTTCGCAAATTGGCCTGCACGTAGTATGTTCGCCGTGCTTTTTCGCCTGAGCCCATTGCCCTTTTAAGGAACTGACAAATGCCCGAATATGGAAAAATGAACCAACTCACGGTAATGCGTGTCACCGACGTGGGGCTGTTTTTAGACGGTGAGGATCTCGGCGATATTCTGCTGCCACGGCGCTACGCGAAGCGCGAATGGGGTCCCGGTGAGGTTGTTGACGTTTTTCTGATGCGGGATTCCGATGACCGTCCATTGGCGACGACGCTCACGCCACACGCCATGGTCGGTGATTTCGCTTGTCTGCGCGTGGTGGCGGTCGCCGAAGTAGGGGCGTTCATGGATTGGGGACTCCCCAAAGATTTGTTTGTTCCTTTTCGTGAGCAAAAAATAAAGATGCTCGAAGGGAGTTCCTATGTCGTACGTATCTACGTTGATAAAGCCAGCGGGCGCATCGCGGCGTCGACCCGCTTGGAGCGTTACCTTGATAAGACGCCGTCTGTATTTACGATCGGACAACCCGTTGCACTCATGATCAGCGAGAAGAGCGATTTGGGCTATAAGGCCATCATCGACAACACGCATTCGGGTATGCTTTTTTATGACAAGGTCGTGTTGCCGCTGGAACTTGGGCAATGCCTGGACGCCTTTATCGAACAGGTTCGTGAAGATGGCAAAATTAACCTCTCGCTTCAAAAACCCGGACATCAACATCTCGTTGACGTTTCGAGTGCTATTCTCGAGTACCTTGGTACGCAGGACGGGTTTATGCCGATCACGGATAAAAGTTCGCGCCAGGAAATCTTCGCACTTTTCGGTGTCAGCAAAAAAGCATACAAAAAAGCTATTGGCGCATTGTACAAAGCGCGAAAGATTTCATTCGAGGACGGTGGCACTCGGCTCGTGAAGCCCGATTCCTGATGCCTCGCATCAATTTAGGATAAACGATGGAACAGTGGCGGAAACTTCAGAACGGAAGTGATGTGCGCGGGGTGGCGCTTGAGGGCGTGCTCGGTGAAGCGGTCAACTTGACCGAAGATGCATCACGTGCAATCGGTTTCGCTTTTGGTGGATGGCTTGCGTCACGTTCAGAGAAGCAAGGTTTACGCGTTGCCGTTGGGCACGACTCGCGACTTTCGGCTGCTGCTATTAAGGCGGCGGTCTTTCAAGGTCTCGAGCAGGCCGACTGCGCTGTCTTTGACGCTGCTTTGGCGTCTACGCCGGCGATGTTCATGTCCACGATTTTCGAGCAACATGGCTACGATGGCGCCATCATGCTCACGGCCAGCCATTTGCCCTTCAATCGCAATGGTATGAAGTTCTTTACACGTGACGGGGGGCTTGAAAAGAAGGACATCAAAGCCATTCTGGATGCTGCCGTCGCGGCAGAAGTTCTTCCTGAGGAACCGCTGCGCTCGGTGACGCCAATCACGCTGATGGACGACTATGCTGCGCATCTCGTCGGCGTGATTCGCTCAGGTGCCGGATCAGACACACCCTTGGCGGGGCTTAAAATCGTCGTCGACGCGGGCAATGGAGCGGGCGGTTTTTTCGTAGGTTCCGTTTTGGAGCCGCTCGGGGCTGATACCACGGGCAGTCAATTTTTAGATCCTGACGGGGCCTTCCCAAATCACATCCCGAATCCGGAAGACGCTGAGGCTATGGACGCAATCATCAATGCCGTGCAGGAAACCGGAGCTGATCTGGGCATTATCTTCGATACGGATGTGGATCGCGCGGGTGCGGTCGATAAACATGGCGTGCCAATCAATCGTAATCGCTTTATCGCCCTGATGGCAGCCATCGTGCTCGAAGAGCATCCCGGGTCAACGGTCGTTACCGACTCCGTCACCTCGACTGGGTTGCAGAAGATGATCGAGCAAAAGCTCGGCGGACGTCATCACCGCTTCCAGCGCGGTTATCGCAACGTCATTAATGAATCGATTCGCCTCAACGCCGTCGGGGAGGCTTCGTGGTTGGCGATGGAAACCTCCGGGCATGGGGCCTTGAAGGAAAACTACTTTCTCGATGATGGCGCGTATCAGATCGCAAAGATCCTGACAAAGGTCGCGCAGTTGCAAGCCGACAACGCGGGCACCATTGATCAGTTGATCACCGATCTCGAAGAGCCCGTTGAAGCCACTGAATTTCGTCCGGTCATCACGGTTGATGATTTTTCCACTTACGCCGATGTCGTTCTTGAAGCGTTTCTGATGTTCGTCGAAGAAACCGAAGGCTGGTCGCTGACGCCAGACAATCATGAAGGCGTCCATGTGACCTGTGCGCCGGGTTTTGGCTCGGGTTGGATTCTGCTGCGCAAGTCGCTGCATGATCCGCAGATGCCAACGAATATAGAAAGCGATATGCGTGGCGGTGTGGCGCAGATTAAGGCGAGCGTCGACGAGTTCTTGTCCGGATTCGATGGCCTGCGTTTGCCCTGAAGAGGGTGGGCAGGCCCGAATGCTGCGAGCTTAAGTTCTTCCAGCATCAAGAATTCAAACGGTTTACAGAAGGACGCAAAGAACGCAAAGGCTCAACCACTGCTGCCGGTGGAGCCCACCGGTCTCCAAGGGGAGTGCTTGCTGCTGGGTTAAGCTCTTGAATTTTGGAGTCCGGCGGCTTGCCCGCCGTAGCGCGGAGCGCGAAGGAGGGTTCTTTCCTTCGTGTCCTTCGCGACCTTCTGTGAAATTCTTAACTGTGCCGTAGCCACCATGCACGAATGGCATAAAATAGCAGCATCAAGAATTCAAACGGTTTACAGAAGGACGCAAAGGACGCAAAGGCTCAACCACTGCTGCCGGTGGAGCCCACCGGTCTCCAAGGGGAGTGCTTGCTGCTGGGTTAAGCTCTTGAATTTTGGAGTCCGGCGGGCTCCGCCGGTTCTTTTTCCTTCGTGTCCTTCGCGACCTTCTGTGAAATTCTTAACTGTGCCGTAGATACCATGCACGAATGACTTAAAGTAGCACGACTCAGGATAGACTCGTTACGAGGAGGCATTGCGCATGCGTGCGTATTTACAGATTTCCAATCTTAAGCGCTCGATAATCCTAGGCGGCATCGTCGCGCTGGCGGCCGCCCCGCGTATCTTTTTGGCCGATCAGGCTGTCGCAGTACTGGTTCCTTCTGCATTTCTGCTGATGACCCTCGTCGCAGGGGCTGTTTTTGCGTGGGGCAGCAAAGGCGGCATGGTGGGGGCTTTTCCTGAGCGAAGCGTCATGCAGCGAGGTCTGTGTGTGGCGGTTGTGCTGGGCGTCGTGGGCGGTGTCGCCAGAATGGTTTGGGGCGATGATCAGCTGCGGGAGGTGCTGGAGCAGGAGGGGAGCGCTCGAGCATTTGAGCTGGGTTTCCCCGCTGACGTCCCAGGGAAAATTGCGCTGGTTTTGTGGTGCGCGGGATTTCAGGTATTGTTCTTGCAGGCGGGAACCATGGCGTTTCTGACACGCATCTTGCGCCGCTGGGAATTTGCATTGATCACGGTAGGCTTTGGTCGCGTTTTCGTGACGCACTTACAGTTCGCCGAAATGGGCGTGACGCCGATCGTGTCGATGTATCTGTTTGGGACCTTGGCGACCTTGGTGGGCGCGACGCTTTTCGCGCGTGGCGGTTTTCTGGCTGCCGTCGTCTTCGCGATACTACTGGAAATGCGCGTGCTGTTACCCTGAGGCGCGGATGGCGTGGGGTTCAGGCGATCAGGTCGTGCATAACATGGCCGTGCACGTCGGTGAGGCGGAAATCACGACCCTGATGGCGGTGCGTGAGGCGCTTGTGATCGATGCCGAGCAGATGCAGGATCGTGGCATTGAGATCGTGGACATGCATGGTGCCCGGCGTCCATTTGTGTTTGTCGGGCTGGGGCTTCATCGGCGTGCCATCAGGGTGGGCGATGTTGTAGCCGTAATCATCGGTCTGTCCGTAGGTGATGCCTGCTTTGACGCCGCCGCCAGCCATCCAAACCGTGAAGCAGCGTGGGTGATGGTCGCGACCGTAGTTCTCGGTCGTCAGTTTGCCTTGGCAATAGGCCGTACGACCGAATTCGCCACCCCAAACGACAAGCGTATCGTCCAGCATGCCACGACGCTTGAGATCTTTGATTAACGCCGCGCAGGCCTGGTCGACGTCACGGCATTGAGACCCGTGTTCGCCTGGTAAATTGTTGTGCGCGTCCCAACCGCGATGAAAGACTTGGATGTTGCGCACACCCCGTTCGGCCAAGCGCCGTGCGTTCAGGCAGCATGCGGCAAAGGTGCCCGCCTTGCGTGCGTCTTGTCCGTAGAGTTCAAACGTTTCATCGGTTTCCCCACTCAAGTCCATCAGTTCCGGTACGGATGTCTGCATGCGGTAGGCCATTTCGTGTTGTTGAATGCGCGACAAGATACCAGGGTCGCCGAAATGATCGTGATGTTCGTGGTTGATCGCTGAAAGTGCATCGAGTTGCGCGCGGCGGTCACGGGCGCTGAGTCCCTTTGGGTTGTTCAGGTAAAGCACCGGGTCACCTTGGCTGCGCAATAGCACACCCTGGTGTTGCGACGGAAGAAATCCGGGTCCCCACAAACGGTTGAATAAGCTCTGTTCGGCATGTTTTGATGTCGCATGCATCACAATGTAGCCCGGCAGGTCTTCGTTCATGCTGCCCAGACCGTAGCTGAGCCACGACCCGAGACTCGGTCGTCCCGGTACCTGGCTGCCGGTTTGAATGTAGGTCACAGCAGGGTCGTGATTGATGGCCTCGGTAAAGGCGGAGTGCACCACGCATAAATCCTTCACGACGGTAGCGGTATGTGGGAGTAGTTCGCTGACCCAAACACCGCGATCATTGTTTTCGTAATGGCTGAATGCGTATTTGCTCGGGGCGACAGAGAGGTTCTTCTGTTTGGACGTCATGCCCGTGATGCGTTGCCCGTCGCGCACATGTTCGGGGAGCTCTTGGCCAAACATGTCCCGCATTTTGGGTTTGTAGTCCCACATATCATGTTGGCTGGGACCGCCGCTCATAAACAAGTAAATCACGCGCTTGGCCGTGGCGGGATGATGCGGACCACCGTCGATGCCTTTTTCGGCACCGAAGAGGGGCGTGCCCAGCATTTGCGACAGGGCGACGCCGCCGAGGCCCAGAGCGCCCCTGCCAAGAAGCTGGCGGCGCGTCATTAACAGGTCGTTTTCGCGGTATGGGTTGTGATTATCCATGATCTGGTTATCCCGTTAACAGTGTCTCGAATTCTAATACATCAGGATGGCGATGTCGCTAGCCAAGACGGTGGCGGCGAGCTGCGTCCATGCGGCAAGTTCTATCGGGTTACTTGTCGCGACTTCGCCGATAAGCGCGGCCGCATCGTCTGGGCTATCTTTGTATCTGTTGCGAATCGTGTCGAGCAAGGTTGCGCAAGCCGTCGTTTCTGATTTCGTTGGCACGCGTGCGGCGAGCAGGGTGAACATCTGGTCCAGCCGTTCGGTGTCATTGGCCGAAGCGCTGAGCAGTCGTGTTCCCAATCCGCGTGCCATTTCCATGCGTTGGTTCTCGTTAAACAGTGCCAGTGATTGTAGTGGCGTGCTACTGCGTGAGCGCCGAACACAACTGGATTCACGACTGGGTGCGTCAAATAGGCTCATCATCGGATGTGGGCTCGTGCGTTTCCAGTAGACGTACAGGCTACGTCGGTAGGTCTTACTGCCTGTGTCGGCTTGATAGTTTTTTGTGTTGCTGGCGGGGTGCATCAGTTCGCTCCACAAACCGGGCGGCTGGTAGGGTCTGACGCCTTCGCCGCCATCGTTCCTGTCCAGCAAATCGCTGGCAAAGAGCGCCGTGTCGCGGATGACTTCGGCGTCCAGTCGGTAACCGGGTCCGCGCGCGATCCAAATATTGTCGGGGTCGTCGAGATCGGAACGCCACGCGGATGTCTGTCGAAAGGTGGCGCTGGTCACCATGAGGCGTAGCATGTGTTTCAAATCCCAGCCGCTGTCCTGAAGTTCAACGGCGAGCCAGTCCAATAGTTCGGGATGCGTGGGCTGTTCGCCCTGCAGTCCGAAATCGCCAGGTGTACGCACAAGTCCTGCGCCGAACGTGCGCTGCCAGACGCGATTGATCAGCACGCGGGCGACGAGTGGGTTTTCACGCGCCGTCAACCATTGTGCCAAGCCGAGCCGATTGCGAGGGGCGTCGTCCGGGAGCGCGCCAAGCACCCTGATAACGTTCGGTTGTATGGGCTCACCGACGGGTTGGTCGTATTCGCCGCGGTGTAGCAGTTTCGTGACGCGTGGTGTAGGCAATTCTTTCGCGACAAGGGTGGTCGTCCACGTTTTCTGCATGCTGTCGTATTGCCCGATCAGGTCACTTGCATGTGCATTCTGGTTTGATGTCACCTGTGTGTCTTTTGCCAGTGCATTCAGGCGATCGATTGTGTTGAGCGCGTTCGTCAGGGAGGTGGTGCTCAGGCTTTGCAGCAGGTCTAGGCTTTGTGTCTCATGTTTGGCCCAGGACTGCCAGGCCGCACGGTTTTCGGGGGCCCGGACGATGGGTTTGTATTCGTAGCTATTTCCGTCCAAGGGCTTTTCTTCCGTGTTGTTGAAGAAAGCAAAGAGTTCAAAA
>JBLHHU010000121.1:0-9871 GCA_047615735.1 Kiritimatiellia bacterium
CAGTCCGCGCCGATCGCGTCCCACTTGTACAGCCCCGGGGATGACCGCCGGGTCGGCCGTCAGAAAAATACTAGAGAAATGGGGTCGCGCTCCAGCCAGCGTTCCGAATCCAACCATATTGGACTGTCCCGCCAGAAGATAAACCTTAACTGGCTTGGTTGCATCCCCGGGCTTCCCATCGGGACGAGGCAAATTCACGGGAACAGTGGTCACGGCGGATGCGGCCAAGCTACCCAGCATGGCAACAGCGGCAAAGGTCAGTGCGGTCGTGGATCGTCTGCGTATCATCTGCGAGTACTCCCAGTGGTTGTCTAAGCTATAAACAGGATGGTCAGCCCGCTGGCTCAACCAAGCATCCCATAAGCGTAGCACCCACTAACACCCCCACAAGACGGGAATTGCGACTTGAACAGCGTGCAAATGCGACAAGCGTGCGTTCGCCCCCTCCCTCTGCGCGCTCCGCGAGAATCTAAAGTTCCAGAAAAGGCAGACACACCTTTCTCTTAGCATGACGGACATTGAGATCCGCGACTTAAACAACAAAGATCCGGCGGAGCCCGCCGGGCTCCAGGGGAAACGTGCGAACCGAACGACGCTAACCTCTCCATAAGAAAACCTGGAGCCCGGCGGGCTCCGCCGGTTTCGGAGCGTTCACTTCAAAGCTGAACCGGATCACTCCAAACGTCGGCACTGTCAGGATCAGGCACGCAGGCATCGCGATACGTGGGAATCATGCTCCAGCGATCATTGCCACTTTCGTTGGGATGGGAGGCGTGCAGCAAGAGGTCGTGAAAGAAGAGCGCATCGCCGGCCTCCATTACGGCATCAATGATTGTTTCGTCAGCCAGTGCGGCTTCCGAAATTCGGTTACCAAAGCCCTTGTCATCGTCGGATGTGTCGTGCGCCCACGATTTGAGATGCGATCCGGGAATGACTTTCAAGCAACCGTTCGCAACGGTCGCCGGATCAAGGGCAATCCATACCGAAAGCTTAGGAACACCTTTCCAGTACTGCCAATCCTGATGCCAAGGCGAAGCGAAACTGAGTGCGGCGGATTTGTAAACCGGCTTGACGCTTAAGAACTCGACGCGTGACTGATACAGTTGCTCAATGACCCGCACAAGGCGTGCATCACAAACCGTCTGCTTCAGGATGTCGTTCAAACCCGTGCCCTGAAACACATGCACACCCGAGCCCGTTTCCGATCGCGATTCAACCGCCGCCTTGCAGGCGTCCTTAATGCGCAGCGCTTCCTCCTGGCTGAACAGACCACGTGCCATCACGTAGCCATCCTTCTGATAACCGTCTACGTCCACCGTGAGATCCTGTTGTGTTGGCTTCGACATCACCTTTTCCTTTTTGCTGATTCAATAAACGGTAGCAAGGCCCTACTTGTCCAGCCAATCCTTCGTAAAACGTCGCCATGCGCGAGCGCACTCGTGCTCGTCGCCGATGACCTCCCAGATGCGCGCTCGGTGAAAGGCTGCCCCTGCAACCGGCAAGCGACGGTCGGCCGCCGAACGGTTCACCAACAGGGGATCGTTTTCGGGCGGAGACAAACGCTGAATCGCCTCAACCATTCGGGCCAAGCGTGGCCCCACGAACCAGGGAATGGCGGTGTCGGTGACATTGCGATAGGTGCGTGGCGCCAAATATTCGATCATGGGTTTGTCATCCGTGTTGACGGGATAATCAGCAAAAAGCACTTTCGCCTTCGTCACATTTCCGCAATAGAAGAACGGAATGGTCTGCGAATTGAACGGCAACATGAGGCGCTGTAAATCACGATGATTCTTCCCTGCAACCGCCGTCTGCCGGTCGGCCATGCCGTCGCCAACACAGGCCGGCAGTGGTGTCGCGTCCTTGTGCCCGACAAGCGCCACCACCTCTTCCCCCACCTGAAAGTTGTTGCGCCAGAGCGAGACTTGATCAAACACCTCAAGCATCGTTCGGGCAATGATCGCAAACTCATTTTCGGTCAACTGATACAAGGGCAGCCACTGAAAGATGACGCCGCCCGGTTCGAGTCGCTCGCGCACACTCTCATAATGCTCTTTGCTGTATAAGCTGCCCGCCCCGGAGCGATACGGAACAAAGAGATCGGCATCGACCATATCGAAGCGCTCCTGTGTCGCCATCAAGTAGTGACGACCGTCCTCGGCAAGGACCGTGGATCGCGGATCTGTAAACAACCCGCCCGTCACATCAAAGCCGTCCACATTCGTCATGTACTTCTTCGCCGCGGTGATGACTTCCGGCACGAGTTCGCAAGAGACGATCCGTGTCACGTTGCTGAACTGGGCATCGAGTGCGCCGCCCGCCGTAATCCCCGTACCGACACCGAGAAAGAAGATGCTCTTGGTCTGCGGATAGGCCAAAAGCGGAATCGTGGTTTGTAGCGTTTCTTGCATATAGGCCGCCGTGGACCCCAATCCATAATGGGAGTTGACCTTGATCGAAAGACCGTACGGATCACGAACCACGACCACCGTGCAGTCGCTGCCCTCCCATGTTTCCAGGCGCACCTCGCCCTGACGTTTGGGATCGATGCTGCTGACCGGTAGTTCTGTGGGGTTGAGGAAACTAAACGTACTGAGCAGCGCAAGCAGGGCCAACACGCGCACCGCCGCGCTCTTGCGATCCCACGCCAACGGCAACACGACAGCCATGGCGAGATAGAGCATCGAGAGCATCTGCATCGTCCGCCACATGCCAAAGCGTTCCAGAAAAATGAACCCGCAGAGCAGGGACCCGAGGATCGCGCCCGCCGTATTGATCGCCGCCAGACGTCCCAGCGTTCGACCGGCGGATGTCGCACGCGCCTCACCCGTCTTCATCAAGTAAGGAAAGATGATTCCAAGCGTACACGCCGGCAGCCCGATCGCCATGAAGCACTTTTCGAATATCATCTGGATATAGCTAGGCCAGCTGCCACGCGAGGCAAGCACCTGCAGATCGTCCGTGATGTGCATAAAAATAAAGGGTGTGAGTGCAACAGCAACACCACTGACCAGCATCAGCACCGCCAACACGCGCAGTGGCGACCACGCCAGCCGCGCCAAGCGGTTGCTGATCAGCGCACCCGTGGCTAGGCAGATCAGGACCGTCACCAGAATCGCGGCAAACGTATAGACCGAGTTCTCAACCACCTGCGAAAACATGCGCGTCCAGAGAACCTCAAGCGCGAGCACACCGAAACCGGACAGAAAACAGACTGCGGTCAGAGCCAGATTGATTCGCCGCGTCCCCGCCTCCGCGGTCGACGAAAGCGCTGCCTCGTTCGTCCACGCGGGCTGCACCTCCGGCGCACCCGGCGTCGCGTATCCCCCACGTGACAGCACAAAGGCCAGCGCAGCAATGCCCCCCGTTACACACATGGCCAGCACGCAAGTCAGGTTGAAACCAAACCATAGTGGAAAAAAGAAGCCGGCCAGAAAGGCCCCCAAACCGGCCCCGAGTGTATTGACCCCATAGAGCAGTGCAGACAGTCGACCAAAGTCGGCCTGCTTTGAAATCACAACCTGCCCCATCACGGGGATGGTTCCCCCCATAAAGACGGCTGGGGGAAAGACCAGTACCATCGCCAGCCCGAACTTTGCCAGCAGCAACCCGTGCGCAGAAGCAATGTTCTGATACAGGCTTGGATAGATCGCGTGATAGCCATGCAGAATCAAAAAATAGAGCAGCGCCGTCACCGCGATGCCCACTTCAAGCCAGGCATACGCACGCAGCGGGTTCTTCATTTTGGACGCGCGCGCGCCCCAGAGCCAACTCCCGACCGCCAGCCCGCCAAAAAACGCGGCCAGTGTGGCACCGGCCGCCTGCGACGTGTTGCCGAACAGCAAGCCAAGCTGCTTCATCCACAACACTTCGTAGACCAGCCCCGCGAAGCCCGATAAAAATACGAAAAGAAATACCATCAATACGTATCCACCAAGCTCCGTACCTGTAGCGCCTTGCGAAGCTGCGTCAGCGTGAAGGAACGCGACGGGGTTAGCGTCAGGCGCACGGCTTTGCCGGGACGTAGATGCACAAAATTGTCTGAGAGCGTTACATCGGCGCCCTCCAATTCCAACCAGCACCACATCGCGGGACGCTGCGTCTTGAGAGCAACGTTGAACGAGCCATCCTTGCGGGCGCTGACGTCAGTCGTAATCCCCGGTTTCGCGGCCAGCGTCAAATGCTTCGGTCGCGCGAACGTGACAAGATTGGTCGATGCGGGTTGCCCCTTGACCGTCAATTCCAGCCATACAAGCAAATCGCGCTCACCTTGCGTCGTCAACAACTTTGCCAGTTTCAACGTGGCCGCTTTGCGATTACCGTTGGTCGGGGTACGCACATCCTTTGTGCCAGTCAGCAATTTGCGTCCGGCCGTATCCGTCACCACCCAGCTTAGCTTGCCAGCCTCGGCACGTAGCAGGTCACTGGTCACATGCAGCTCAACCGTGCCCTTCTTCGCATCTTCCAGCCCGCTCACCATGACCGGCGCAAAGAAGTTACGCGCCATGTAATGCAGCGCCTTCCAGCGTCCGTGATAGTCGATCGAAGCCCAGCTTGCCACCGGCCACACATCATTGAGCTGCCAGTAGAGCGTTCCCATGCCACGCGGCATGCTGCGGCGCCAATGCTCGCAGGCATACTTGATTGCCATGCCCTGCAGAATCTGCGACGTCCAGAGCTGCATATCGAACGAGGCTGGCAGCCGGAACCAATCCAGCATGTACTGCATGATGGTCGTGTTGCCGATACCCGAACGCTGGTGGTGCTCCATCACCGCGGTCGTCACGTTGCGGTCCTGCTTCTGCGTATAGCCGTAGACAGTCTTGGGTTCCGGAAAGGACTGGAAGCCGAACTCACTGTTGAAACGATGCCCGCAGGTGCGGTACCACTCAAACGGTTTCTTGCCATGCCACACGGCCCAGAGGTGGGCGTCGCCACTGTCGGGATTATTAAAGTCGACCCGGTCGCCTTGCGGCGAATGCGGGCTGCTCGGCCAGTAGTCCGTCTGCGGCGCCAATTCGCGCGAGACATCCGCCAGCAGATCGTCAAAGAGTGGCGTATACTCCTCCCATGTCATCAAGGCTTGCCTGCCCTTGGATTCGCCAACAGCCTGCTGTTCAAGCTCGTTGTTGCCGCACCATAGCGCGATGCAGGCATGGTGGCGCAGGCGACGCACGTTATCGCGCGCTTCGGCCTCGACGGTCTGCATGAACGATTCGTCCCAGGAAGGATAGGCCATGCAGGCGAACATGAAATCCTGCCAGACACAGAGACCGAGCTCGTCGCAGGCCTCGTAGAAGGCATCGTCCTCGTAGATGCCCCCACCCCACACACGCAGCATGTTCATGTTGACCGCAGCAGAGTCCGCAACCAACGAGCGGTACATTTCCGGCGAGCGTCGCGCCAGGATGGCGTCAGCAGGAATCCAGTTGGCCCCCTTTGCGAAGAAGGGTACGCCATTAACAACAAACTGGAACGACTCGCCCCATTTGTCTGCATGGCGATCCAAGCGCAGCGTGCGTAAGCCAATGCGCTTGCTTTGGGTATCCAAGACCGCGCCGGCCCCATCAAGCAGTTCAACCCGCACGTCATAGAGCGGTTGTTGCCCCATCCCATTAGGCCACCAAAGTTTTGGATCACGCAGCGTCAGTTCCAGGCGTGTCGCGCCCTTTTTCGCGGCCGATTCCTGCTGCGCCACGACCTTGCCCTTATCAAGCAACGTGGTGCGAACCGTCAGGCCTGCGCGCGTTGTTGACTCAATGGCGACATCCACACCCACGGTCACCTTGCGCTTCGTATGGTCCTGATCAATCTTGACGTCCGCCAGCCGACCGACGCAGAGGCCCACCAGACGGATGCTTCGCCAGATGCCGCAGGTCACCAACACGATGCCCCAGTCCCAGCCAAAGTTGCACTGCTCCTTGCGCACAAATGACGGATACGCGTTGGGGTGCCCTTCCCCAACTTGCGAACGAATAGGGCGTTGCTTAAAAGATTTGCGTGTGTACTCATTGACTGAGTTGAAGGTGATTTGGATCGTATTCTCACCGGTCTGCAGCAACCGCTTCACGTCCCATTCGTAAGTGCGGAACATGTTGTCTGTCGTTGCCACAACCTTCCCGTTTATCTTTACCTTTGAAAAAGTGTCCAGACCATCACACTGCAGCAGAACCCGCTCCTGCTTCAGCAAGGCCGCTGTCACCTTGAACGTGCGCTCATAGACCCAGTCGGTCTCGCCAATCCATTGCAGAGCAAGTTCGTTCTCACGATAGAACGGATCCGGAATTTTCTTCGCCTTAAGAAGATCCGCAACCACATCGCCCGGCACTTGTGCGGGCAACGACGAATCGTCCCCCACCTGCGTCACATGCCACTTACCATCCAAACTCAGTTGTATCATATCGGCTTCCGCTTGATCTCAATTGAGGACACGCCCGAATGGCACTAGTTTAAGCACTCTTTGCATGAAATAGACATCTTCTTGCGTGCCATTGAAATACCCAAACAACCAATTACCCAAGTACCCAAAGAAATCCCAAATCCAAAAGCCCGAAATGGAGAAGAGGCCCTGCTTTGACTTGGCATTCGTCAATCTCGATTGATCATGGCTTGGGTACTTGGGTATTTGGTAATTGAATGGCACGTACCGTCGGCGTAGTCCTTGCTAAAAAAGCTTAAACTAGTGCCATTCAGGACACACCCGAATGCTGCTACTTTAACCTCTTCCAGCGTGAAAATCTAAAACCATTTACAGAAGGTCGCGAAGAACGCAAAGGGCGGCCTTTGGCCGTAACTTTGCGTTCTTCGCGACCTTCTGTGAAATTCTTAACAGT
This sequence comes from Kiritimatiellia bacterium, assembly GCA_047615735.1. Taxonomy (GTDB): domain Bacteria; phylum Verrucomicrobiota; class Kiritimatiellia; order UBA8416; family JAIOPI01; genus JAPKCZ01. The sequence goes on from JBLHHU010000121.1 coordinate 6,834, forward strand.
GCCGTAGTAAGCTTGCACGGATAGCTTAAAGTAGCAGCATTCGGAACACGCCCTAAAGACTCTCATTATGCCCCGTTTTTATATCATTGCGACATCAGATACAACAGAGGCGCCTTTGCGCCAAACACCCAGCGGAATTGCGCCAAGCTGTTGGGGAGCGTTTTCAACGCCTAGGGCGATTAACGCTGAAACCAAGTCGCATAAGAGGTTTTCTCTGTGCGGTGATGGCTTGTTCCTTTTTCACTCAGCCGACGAACTCAGAAGTCTGATAAGATATAGGCCGTGAGAGAAATTTTGAAAAGGATCGTTATGACAATACGCATTACTTGGTTTGCAGCGATCTTAGCAATGGTGGGCGCGCTACCCAGCACGACACAGGCGACATCACCCTACGACATGCCGTACGGCCTTCAGTGGAATTTCATGATCGGGCACCCCAATGCCGACAATCCGGCCTCCTGCGTGGCCAGCCCGGATGGGACCACTTGGATCGCGACGGCGGGCTCGGGCATTACTGGAAGCGGGCCGACGCTTACTTGGGGGAACCCCACCAGCATCTATGGTGGCCATTTCGCCAGCGGGTACGGCCAGATCAGTCCCCTCGGTCACATCATGCAGGCCAACGACATACCCGCGATTCCGGACCTCACCGGTGCCGGCCAGAGCTATATGGCCGGAATCACCATGCGCGGATCCACCGCCCATTTAACCTGGTATGCGGGCAATGCGCTTTGGGCGAACCAGACGCCCCCTGATCTTGTGCCTGGCGGCGCAAATCCTACGACGGTTTCGATTGCCCCGGTCTCCATCCCGCAGGGCACGCCGTATCCAAACGCGGCGGGCCTGGGCGATAAATACACGCATGAACTGCTCAGCACGGACGGCAGGACGCACGACTCGGTCGTGGCGCCCGACGGTGCCAAGTACTTCGTGGGCGCGAATCAGACGGACGACAAATTCACGGTTGGCGACTTCAACACAAATGCCATCGGATATCGCCCCTGGGTCGGCATGGTGGATGCAAGCGGCACCAACTTTTCCGGTCCGGTGACACAACCCTCCGGCGATGCCACCCGTGATTACTTTACCGATGTCGACATCAACACGTCCAACAGGCACGTCTTCGCCGTGGGCTCCAGTTTTCAGGGCTCACCGACGCACTGGGATCCCGACGGCACGGGCCCCCTGCCATCTTACGCCTACAACAATTCGGCAGGCATCGGCACCGCCGTGCTGTACGACGAAGCGTGGAACATCGTGACGTCCCTCGTCTGGAACTCAAGCCAGGCGGGCGACGCTATCCTTGACTGTGCCGCATCCGGCGACGGCTGGGTTGCGGTGGGCTACACTACCGGAAATCTAAAGACCGGGGCCATCAATCCGGCGCCCGGCACAACCGACATTTATCTGGCCAAGTACAACAGCTCCGGGGCCCTCGTCTGGGACTACCAGTCGGAATCGTCGTACTTCGACTATGGTGGCGACGTGACGGTCGACCCCGTCGACGGCGTCGTGTATGTCTCGGGACAGCAAGTAAGAGACGGCGCTACGGATCGCGACCCCATCCTCCTGAAATTCACGGCGGAGGGCAGTCTCGTGTGGTCGACCTACACCGACAATGGCAGCTCTATAGACAACTGCGTGGATCACGCCCAGATCACCAAGCACAAGGTCTACCTACTCAGCGAAAACAACCCGTCGTCCGGGGACCCGTGGACAACCACGACCGGGTATATGCCGCAGGGCACCGATGAGGTTCTGCTGCAGAAAGTAAGTCCGGGCGATTTCGATGACGGCTCCGCCAATGGGACACCTGACGGGCTTGTGAACTTTGATGACGTGCAATATGCGGGCACGCAGACCGTTGCCGGACTGCCCGGCGTCGACACCTACGACTTCGACGAAGACGGTCATTCGACCCTCGCGGACACGCACTACATGATCAGCAACATCATGGATCGCCTCGTAGGCGACGTGCATCCAGGCGCGATCTCCGAGCGTCTGAGCGACATCGACAACGCCGACATCGGCAGGGCGATCGGTGGGTACACAGGCACCAATGGCGTCGGGAAACGCTATCTGGAGGGTGACATCGATTTCGACGGCGACGTGGATGATGCCGACATCGCTTATGTCGCAAACGCCTTCACGGGTGTGCTGACGCCGCCTCTAGTACGGACCGCGGGCATCACCGGCGCCGCCCTGATCTATGATCCAGCCGACGGTCAAGTTCTGATAAACACGTGGAAGGCGGCAGGACACGTCATCACTTCCTTCCAACTGGAAACGCTCTCGGGCACGTTCATGCCGAGCAACTACACCGGTTCCGTCACAGCCAGTTTCGGAGGCAGCCTGGAAGAGCTCACGACCCACGTGATCGCCGACACGGATCTGACCTTCACCGGGTTCAACGGCCTCCGACGGATGGGCAAGATCTTTCCTGCAGGGATGACCAATCACGTCGAGCTGGCCGACTACCTGATCACCGCCGTCCACACCGGGGAAGCGGGCTCCGGTCAACGCGATTTCGAACTCGTGATCATCCCTGGCCCCGCCGAACCGGGCGTTTGGTTGTTGGTGCGCTAGTAGGGCATCATGCCCCGCGCACGGGCTCTCTAATGCGACGAAAGTTTAGGGGGAATTTACGGCGATCAGAGTCAAACCCTGACCACCCGCCCTCTCCTAAAGAATTTTAAACGTGCGGATTTCAAAGGGCTTCATAGGGATCTCGATCCGACCACGCCCGAGTGTGGCGATCGTATTCCACTCCATAAGATCGGTTTCCGTTAGCGTTGCCTTCTCGTCGCTGAGCGTCACCGTTGCCGTGGTGTCGCGGCCGAATCGCTCCACCAGGCGAACCACGAGACATTCCTCCTTCTCAGCCTTCTTGAGTACCTCAAGGGCAACGCCTTCCCCATCAACCGTGATGGGAACCGCGGTCTCTCCGAGAGCGAACCCGGCAAAGAGGGCCGGCGGCTGGTTGAGCTGGATAGCCTGAGCCTGAACGTCGGAGCGGATCAAGTCCCCGGTATGCGGAA
>JBLHHU010000122.1:0-9754 GCA_047615735.1 Kiritimatiellia bacterium
GACGTTGACATCCCAGTTGAGGGTATCTGTGAACAGACCAGCTCGTCGCGACTCGACCTTGAGTTGATAGCGCAGGACATGGTTCATCACCTCAGTGGTGGTTTGCGCATGAATGGGGACATTCTGGTATTTGAGCGTATACTGTTTGTCATCGCCCGCGACTTGCGGGGGCACAAATCGGCGAGGGTTTTTGGGGTCTCTGGTTTTTTCCCAAAGCTGCGGCATCGCGACAACCAGGTTGGTGGTCCCGTTCTGGAAGTCGTGCCAGAAAAACTCCCAGTTTCCGACACCGCTACGGGCCTGGTCGGTTGAGATTGCTCGCAGGCCACCAAAAACGTTGTCTGCAAAAATTGCAGATTGGGTGTCTGCTAATGCTGCGGCGCTGGATTCCAGGCCACTGCTCATTAGGGCAAACAGGGCCATCACACCAACCGCGACCACGGCAATGGAGAGGGCAACCTCCATCAACGTGAAACCAGAGCATCGTTGTCTTGGGGTGGTATTGTTCACGTGCTTACCTTTCGTACTCTGTTATGCGGCCCGTCAGGGGTTGCAGGCGCAGGGCGGTGTGCAGCACGTTGGTGCCGGGCCTGCTTTCCCGCATTCCGATCCAGCGGGCGGTCGCGCCGTTTTCTGTTCCTCCGTCTACCTTGAATACCAGAGGTGCCTGGTAGGCATTCTTGACATCGCCATACACCGGAAGGGCAGCTCCTGATTCGTAAAAGGCAATTCCGTCAGAAAGCCAATTCGTGGCGCCGATCATTTGGTCTAGACCCGTGTCCTTGTTTTCAAAAGTAATCGCGTAATAGCCTCGGGAAGGGTTGCCGGTGTTGCCGAAGGTGATGGTTGTCTTCGTTCGCTTCGTGATGGCGTTCTGGCGCGCCATGGATACCGATGATTTGAACATCATGGATGATGCACGAATCGATGAACCGGACCCCATCTTGCTAAATGCCGCAATGGATAGAGCCAGCATCGCGCCCATGATGGCCATGACGGCGAGCAATTCGATGAGCGTGAAACCTGATCGGTGTTGGCGTGGTCGCATTATAACCCCCACGTGTTGAGGAGGTTGTCTGGATCGCCTGGCGTATTTCCCCATGAAATGGCCGCGGCGGTGTTGTTTGGCACAATTTGATCAAGCGTTGTAAATCCATTCTTTGGCGTGGTCTTAACATGCACGTCACCATCGCCGTCTCGATCAAGAGCAATATAGATGTCATTTCCCCATGCATCGACAAAGGTATCGTTGAGGCTGGCGCCCGTCACCCAGGTTGGGTCGATTTCAATAAATAGCAAGTTACGCGGATTGTTGGTGAGATCACGAATAAAGTCGCCGTGATGCGTGGTGAAGTCGACACCTTGCACCGCCTGCCCGGGCCATCGGCCGTATTCGTTTTTGTAGGACTTGGCGGCCGCAACGATCGAGTGCAACTGCGTGCGCACACGACTTTTTTTGGCTTTTTCGATCAAGTGGAGTATGGCGGGAAAAAGCAGTCCGGCGAGGATAAGAATTATGGCAACGACAACGATCAGTTCCAGCAGAGTGAAGCCGGATTGATTTGAACGTAAGCGTGCGTTGGCGTTTTTCATGTCTATTGTTCCCAGCTACGAAGGACGTGGCCTTCGACGTTGTCGTCAACATTCGGATTATAGGCCCAGACGATAAAATCACGCCCGATCGTGGCCGTAGGCGGATCAAGCGGTTCGCCGATGCCCTTGTTGATATAGTGGTCAAAGTTTTTATCGAATTTGACATGATACCAGTACTTAAGGTTGTTCTTACTCGCTTCTGAACTTCCCCATGGCGTGATAGGGTCCCCGTCGCTGTCCACACGTTTGAAAACCATGAATGCCTGTTCTTTGGAATTGAGTCCGTCGATGTTTTGACCTTTCAGTAGCCCTGCGATGCTGCCGATGATGGGGGCTCCGGGCGATTCGAACCGAGGAATGAGCCCCGGGATGGACATGGATATCGGGGGCTTTCGGTAAGTCGTCAGGTAATCGCGCCAAGCGGATTCGAGGTTCTTCATCTCGGCAAATGCCATGGTCTTTTTGGCCTTTTCCCTCACCGCATTGATGGCGGGTATTAGAATGCCAACGAGAACCAGAATAATAGCTACCGTGACCAAAAGTTCGATCAGCGTGAATGCCTGTCGATTGCGTTGAAAGCGTTGAAAGCGCTGCTTCATGATTCTATTTTCCAGAGTGAATATCATCTTCGGTAAAGGGCGATCCGGGCCAGTTGCCGAGTTCAGGTCCCGTAGAATAAAGTTCAACCGCTGTTTGTGATTGGACGCTATACCGATAGGGGTTTTGCCAAGGATCCAAAACCTCGAAGCTAGCTGCGGAGGACGCACCATTGGTCAAAAAGCCCTGTTGCAGACGCGTTCGTATTGTGAAGAGGTCGGCGGGGTAGTGGCCCTGGCTGAGTTGGTAGTTTTGGATCGCCTTGTGTAGCTCTTCGATCTCGGCTCGGGCATGGGCTCGTTTCGCGGCGAAGCGAGCGTAGCGGATCACGCCGATCAACAAACCGGCAAGAACCGATATGATCATGATGACGGTAAGCAGTTCAATAAGTGTAAAGCCGTTGCGAAGTCGTGCTTTTGATGCGTCTGTAGGGCGTGATTCCATGAGTGTAAACCTTTTCTCTTTGTCTACTGCAAAGGTACAATATCGGCGCCTCTGGGTCAATTCAGCATCGGTGGGTTAAGCGAGTACATCCTCGGGCAAGATCGAATTGCGTTGCCTGTTGACCTTGTTCTTGTACATTCTAGCGCCTCTTTTTAAGCCATTATCTGGATACCCTTATGAATGACCGTACAGCTCAGGAACTTGAGGACGCACCCGCCAAGCATTTCATCGCACAGCGTATCGACGCGGACATAGAATCCGACCGTTTCGGCGGACGCGTGGTGACTCGTTTTCCTCCTGAGCCGAACGGGTACTTGCATCTGGGGCATGCCAAAGCCATCTGTCTCGACTTCGGGATGGCCGAAACGTATGGCGGTCAGTGTCATCTACGCTTTGATGACACCAACCCGGAAGCGGAGGATGTGGAGTTCGTCGAGTCGATTCAGAAGGACCTGCGTTGGCTCGGCTTCGACTGGGGTGAGCATCTGTTTTTTGCCTCGGACTACTATGAGACGCTCTACGCCTTTGCCCGCCAGTTAATTGCGGCTGATAAGGCCTATGTCTGTACCTTGGATGTTGAGGCGTTCAAGGCCTATCGCGGTGAGCCGACGCGTCCCGGCAAAGAAAGCCCGTGCCGGAATCGGCCTGTCGCGGAGAGTCTTGACCTTTTCGCTCGAATGCGTGCTGGAGAATTTTCAGACGGGGAGTATGTCGTCAGGGCCAAAATTGACATGGCCTCACCAAATTTGCACATGCGCGACCCTGTCATTTACCGAATCAAGCACCTGCATCATCATCGCACGGGCGACACATGGTGTATTTATCCTATGTATGATTTTACGCACTGCATTTCTGATTCGCTCGAAAAGGTGACGCATTCGCTTTGCACGTTGGAGTTTGAAGTGCATCGCCCACTCTACGACTGGGTTCTTGAGCAGCTCGACGTCTATGCCCCGCAGCAAATTGAGTTCTCTCCCCTGAATCTCAGTTATACCGTCATGAGTAAGCGTATCCTACGTTCGCTCATTCAAAAGGGGCACGTTTCCGGCTGGGATGATCCACGCTTGCCAACCCTGTGTGGGATGCGCCGTCGCGGATACACGCCGGCGGCCATTCGAAATTTCTGCGACGACATCGGCGTCACGAAGTTTGAGGGGCTAACGCGTATCGACCTGCTTGAGCATAGTGTTCGCAATGAGCTCAATAAAAGTGCAGAACGCCGTATGGCCGTGTTGGATCCGTTAAAGATCGTCATTGAGAACTATCCAGAAGGGGAGTCGGAAACATTCGCCGTTGGCAACAACCCAGAAGATCCAACAGCCGGAAAACGTGAGGTGCCCTTTGGGCGTGAGCTTTATATTGAGCGAGCCGACTTCATGGAAGATCCGCCCAAGAAATTTTTCCGCCTTGCCCCTGGGCGCGAAGTACGCCTTCGCGGCGCGTGTTTCATTACGTGTAATGATGTTGTTAAAAACGACGATGGCGAAATCGTTGAACTACGCTGCAGTTTCGATCCAGAATCGCGCGGGGGATCCACGCCAGACGGTCGACGGGTCAAGGCAACGCTGCATTGGGTGGCCTGTGCGCAGGCTGTGGAACTGGAAATCCGCCTGTACGACCGACTTCTTTTGATTGAGGACGCTTCTGCGCTGAGTATCGAAACCGTGGATGATCAGCTGAACCCCGATTCGTTGCAAACGATTACGGGCTACGCTGAACCCAGCGTGGCGCTGACGCAGGTAGGGGAAACGCTTCAGTTCGAACGGGTGGGTTACTTCTGCGCGGACGAAAAGGATCACCGCTCGGAATCCCCTGTTTTCAACCGGACGGCAACGCTGCGGGACACGTGGGCCAAAATGGCCAAAGTTCCTAAATAGACGGGCTAACCCTTTGGGGTAAGGCCTGCGATGCGCTCGGTATGTGCCTGCCGACGTCTACAGGCTGACCCATGCGCCGTCTTGTGCAGAACTTTCAACGGCGGCCTTGACGAATTGCATGCCCGCAAGTCCTTCTTTGGCACCTGGATGCTCAAAGGGCGTCGGGCTGGTTTCGCCGCGCTTAATACGAATGTGCCGCTCCATCGTACAATGCAGGTTTCCAAGCGCTTCAAAGAAGTCTTCGTGATGCCCGGCTGGTACACGCAGGTATGAGGCGACCGATTCTGGAAAGAATGTAAAGTTTGCGCCGATGAAATAGGTTTCGTCGTGCTCGCCCCGCTTGACGAGTAGCTTTTCAGATTGCTCCTGATGCCATTCCAGCGAACCTTTTGAACCGTAGACTCGGAACCCGTTGTCGTTACGATATCCGATCGCAATTTGCGTGGCTGTGATGATCGCCGTGCCGCCGTTTTCCAATTCGCCAATGACATTGAAATCATCATCGAGGGAGCGACCTTCAACAAAGGCGTTCAGGCGGGCGGATACACGCTTGAGCCCTAGGCCTGTCACCCACGTGGCTGCGATGAACGCATGCGTGCCTATATCGCCGCCGCAGTTTGAAAGACCCGTTTTTGCGGGGTCGGTACGCCAGGCTGCCTGTTGTTGGCCATCCGCCTCAAGGTCCGTGGCTAACCATCCTTGATTGTACCAGGCTTCGACCTTCCGGATGTCGCCAATGTCGCCGCGACGAATCATTTCTTTAGCCAACATCATCATCGGGTGTCCGGTGTACGTGTGCGCTAGCACAAAGGGAACGTTGGACTTCTTAACGGCTTCAGCCAATGTCTCTGCTTCATCGACCGTCAATGTGATGGGTTTCTCGCAAAGCACGGGAAGCCCTGCTTGTATGCAGGCCAGCGCCGGTGCGAAATGCGCATGATTTGGTGTCGCAATAACGGCGTAATCCAACTGTAGGTCGCCATTTTTCCATGCGTCGATCATCGTTTGGTAGTCGGGATAGCCTTGAATGCCCCATTGTGCTGCGGCATCCATGGAGCCTTGTGCGCTGCTTCGCAGTGCGCCCGCAACGACTTCGCGCGTTCCGTCTATGCAAATCGCTCGGAGATGGACCTTGCCGAAAAATGCGCCTTCGCCTCCGCCGCCAATCATTGCTACTTTAAGTTTTTTCATGGTCTTAACCCTTGTGCTCGTGTTTGGAAATTCGTCCAACGCTTCTCAATGATGGCGGTCAAAGTCAAGATTGATTTGCTGTCGCGGTACCTGTGTGAAGCATTGTCAACAGTCGGATACCGGCCCGTGTGTCGTATTGGGCGTTGATTCCGCTGGTCATCAGGGACTAGTCTGCCTTGGGGTTCTTTCCAGCTGCTGGAGTCATGGATGTCTCGTCAACCGCATCGTCGCTTTTTGCCTCTCATCGTCATCTTTTTGGGCATGATCGGCTTGGGGCTGTTTTTCTTACTAACACGTGATACGAAGGCACCTGCGCGTCAGCCGGAACCGCCGCATTCTGTTCAGGAAATGCCTACCGTAGTACGCCTCCCCGCGGGTGGGATCGTCTTGCGGGCTGACTTTCGAGCCATTCCGGGCGTTGAACCAACGCGCTTTCTGAAATACGAACATCCTGGTGCCGAACAGGTCTCCATCTTCGGGTCGTGGAACGGGTGGGGCAAAGCTGCGTCATTGGCCGCACAGGGTGGGGGACTTTTCGCGCTAGACATCGCGGACCTGAATCTAAAATCGGGACCATTCGCCTATAAGTTTGTTGTCGACGACCAATGGGAGGCGGATGAAAATCGGCGACTGTATATCAACGCGAACGGTCAGCTTGAGCGACCTGCTGATTTGATCGTATCTGCAAAGATTCAAACGCCCAAAGAGATTGTCGTCATCCTGAAACCTGGTGTGAGCATGGATGGGCTCGATATTCAGATTACGCCTGATCTACCCATCAAGAAGGTCCGTTGGGCCAAGGCAAAGGGGGACGCTCGGCTGACGGGGGTTTCTGTCGCAGGCGACACGGTGATGTTTACATTTTATGAAGATTTATATGCGCAACGTCTCTCGCCAGATGCACGCGTTGCTGTGGCCGGAAACTTTAATGGTTGGCGGACCGATGGCGGCCCATTGGGTTCATGGCTGCTTAACGATGCTGACAACGATGATGTATGGACCCTAACGACCCAGTTGCCTGACATGCGATTGCGTGCTAGCACGGATCCCTACATTTTTAAATTTGTCGTTAACAATGAAACATGGCTGCGTCCTTCGATGGTGGCGCCGAACGCGTTTGAGGACGAAAACGGCATCACTAATCTTCGTATTGACCCAGCCTTTGCTCGTCTTCCTGTACTGACGTTGGAGTTGCCGGAACCTATAGCGCTCGACCAGCAGTGGTTGCTTTCAATCCAAGGCGCTGCACCTCGTCCGGCTTTTTGCGAGCTGACACCGGGAGCGATCTTTGAAACGTTTTCAAGCCAACATCAACTGGGACCCGTTTGGGCGGAAGACAAGCGTTCGGTTGATCTGAGCTTATTCGCGCCGCGTGCCAGCCGTGCTGTCGTTGGAATCGCCTCGCAATCACGATTGGTGGGTGCGGCGGGGCATACGATTGAACCCGAGCGTGTGATTGACATGCAACGCACGGCCGGCGGTATCTGGAGGGCACGGGTTGATGGGGTTGAGCCAGGGGCATTCTATGCCTTCCGCGTGGATGGAGCGACCGGTACGGGCGAAGGATTTATTGCAACGGAATGGTTCGGGGATCCCTATGCACGTGCCAATGCACATGCAAAGTATGCGAGCATACTGATTGATCCGGACGCAAAAACACCGTGGTTCGCTGGTTGGACCGATCAGGATTTTCGTGCACCCGCCTGGAAGGATGTCGTGATCTACGAGACGCATATTCGCGATTTGACGGCCCATGCCTCGTCAAAGGTGCCAGATGAACTGCGTGGCACGTTTGCAGGTGTGTTGGCGACCGAAGGCACAGGCCAGGGGCTGGATCATTTGAAATCGCTGGGCGTGAACATGATTGAGTTTTTGCCGCTACAAGAATTTCACAATCCAGGCAATACGTACGACTGGGGTTATGCGACGGCATTCTATTTTGCCCCCGAATCGTCTTACGGGCGCGACCCCACCTCCGGAGCACACTATTATGAGATGAAGCATTTTGTGAACGCACTCCACGAACGTGGTTTCGGCGTCATCATGGATGTTGTCTACAATCATGTGGGCTCACCCAATGTGTTCGCATTGACGGATCGAAAGTATTTTTTTCGTCTGGATACGGATTTTCGCTATCTGAATTTCAGTGGATTCGGCAACGATGTTCGGACCGAAGCCGCCATGATGCGTCGCCTCATTGTGGAGAACGTTCTCTACTGGGTTCAGGAGTTCCATGTCGACGGTTTTCGGTTTGATTTGGGTGAACTGATTGATATGGAAACGATGCTGGCCGTGCGTGATGCGGTTCGGCGGATTCATCCTAACATTCTTCTGATCAGTGAACCTTGGAGCTTTCGCGGGACGAACAAGGATCAGCTGACGGGCACACGCTGGGCTGCGTGGAACGATGATTTTCGCGAAGGCGTAAAGGCATTTGCCCTTGGGTATGGTAGCCGGAACAAACTGAAACAAGTAATCAGCGGGTCCGTTGGTACCTTTGCCGCGACGCCAATGCAGTCGGTGAATTACCTCGAAAGCCACGACGGCCGCACGTTGGTTGACGAACTTACGGGGAACCCCGGCCATGATGGTCGCCGTTTAACGGAACGCGATGCGGCGCGCAATCGGCTTGCTGCAACGGTGTTGTTTACGTCGTTCGGGATCCCGATGCTTGCCGAGGGGCAGGCGTTCTTACGTAGTAAACGCGGGATTAAGAACAGCTTCGATAAAGGCGATGCCGTTAACGCGCTTAACTGGTCGGATCGGGATCGCCCCATGGCGCGTCAGGCGTTGACGTACTACCAGGGACTCGCGACATTGCGTGCAAGCCATGCGGGGCAGACGTTTCGACTGGCGGGTGCTGTGCCGGACGGCTACGTTAAATGGATTGAGCCGCCGACGACAAAAGCGTTGGGCTATGTCGTCAACGCCGATGCGCGATATCCGGGACGGCCGTTCATCGTCATTCTAAACAGCGACGACGTTGACCTGCGCGTGTCCGTGCTGTTCTCGCAGGGCGAATGGATGTTGGTTGGAGACGGCGTGCGTGTTGACACAGAGGGGCTGCGTATCGTTCCGGGAACGACCGAAGGCGATCGTAAACTAAATTTGAAGGTTCCGCCGCTGACGTCGCTGATTTTCATGCGACGCTAGTCTGAACGGGGCGTTTTGCCACTGTTCATTTATCTTCTTTTAGGCTAGGTTGTTCCGAACCTAATCGTGTCCGATTAACCATGAGGTGATAGAATGAATTCGAGCCCTGATAGATCTCATAAACTGTCCGTGTTCAACGGAATGCACTTGCGGCGCGCATCGGGTCTGCACCGTCGTGGCGGTTTCACCTTGATCGAATTACTGGTTGTCGTTGCTATCATAGGCGTTTTGGCAAGTCTCCTCATGGCCGCGATACCAAAAATCAAACTTCGTACACAAATTACCCGAGCGCGCCAGGATATCAATCAGATCGAGATTGCGTTTTCTGGATATTTTACCGAATACAAACGCTGGCCTATGGGCATTGCGGGCTACGACAACACGCCGGACAATGAAAATATGGTGACCGGGGTTGAGTTGGTGGCAAACGTGGTGAAAATGTTAGCCGGAGAAGATATCAACAGTATGAACCCGCGTCGGATACCCTTTTTGGAGGTGCGACATGCCGATACGCGGCTGACAGGTGCCTTCGTAGATCCATGGGGAAATCCTTATAAATACATGTTGGACTACAACCAAAACGCTACATTACACATCGAATTTACCGGCAATGACTGGTCGACGAATTTCCCAAACAAAGAGGTCGCAATATGGTCTCGCGGACCGAACGCCAGTGATATGAAAAGTGATGGCGGATACAACGATGACGTGACGAACTGGTGAGTTCTGCGAGATTTGAATTTTTAAGCGATCGTGCGTCGTTTGATCTAGATGGAGTACGCTCGCTTTGCTACGATGAAACGCTATGAATGATGACATTGTAAGTCTAACGGTCTGGGGTTGGCGCAAAAAGGGTGAAGCGACGGTTCCTGCAGCAGAGGTTGCCGCCAAACGCCGCC
>JBLHHU010000123.1:0-9688 GCA_047615735.1 Kiritimatiellia bacterium
AAATGGCCCCTCTCGCAGGCTCTGTGCGGGGCCATTTCCCCACTCGTTCCTCGTTCGAGAAAAGGCCCTACTTCAGAGCCGAGCACCAAAACATGAGATAAGATGTGGTGCCCCGCCTCTTAACCCGATGTGGCTTGACACTTTTGGGCATTTTTAGGAGCATTAGCGCTCGTTTTTCAAGCTCTGGTTTACGTCATTTGCGACGTATCTCCGACGCAAGTACCGCGCGCCCAAATACAAGGAACGTCAGCCACCACCACCGTGAACGATCAGAACGAACACATTGAGCTGCTTGTATCCTTGCCCCCGGCCTCAGCCCGGACCGTGGAACGTAGAAGCGAACTCTCTGACGTGTTTGTCACGTCCGATCCGGAAGGCGCGCAACTGGGATCCGGCGGCGGCACGGCCTACATCCTACATCAAGCCCTGCGCGCGTCCGGCGTCGACAATTGGCGCGACTGGCTGCAACAGGACCGAAAACTTCTGATTCACGGCAGCGGCGAAAGCCGTCGATTGCCGGCCTACGCAGCGCCCGGAAAACCGCTCACACCGATGCCGATCATCGAAGGCTTAAGTGGACAGCGCCCCGGACAGACCCTTCTCGATTTCCAGCGCCGCTCGTATGAACGCTTCTTTCTGCATGCGCCGGAGAGCTATCGCCTCATGATCGCCTGCGGCGACGTGTTGGTCGAGAACGACACATGGTTGCCCACCTACCCCAGCGTGGATTGCCTGATCGTTGGCTTGCGCGCCTCCCACAAAGAAGCCCGCCAGCACGGCGTTCTCGTCTGCGGACGCGACACAGGCAACTTGCTCAGCTTCCTCCAGAAGCCCGACGCAGCGCAACTGGAAGCACTGGATGATACGAGTTCGTTCTATCTAGACTCCGGCGTCTGGCTGCTCACCGAAAAGGCCGTCATGAGCCTGCTGGGGCAATGCGGCTGGGACGAGCAAAGCGGGCAATTCCGAGGCGAGCATCCAGACAACTATGACCTATACGGCGAGTTCGGACTGGCCCTCGGCACGAACCCTTCGGTGCCCAACGCAGCCGTCTCGGCCCTGAGCGCCGCGTCATTACCGCTTCGCCACGGACGTTTCTATCACTTCGGGACCAATCGCAGCCTACTCGGCTCCGTTCAACAGTTAAATCGCGCGGCACGTGAGCCCACTTCCTTCGGCGATTCGGCCATGCAGGCCGACGCCCCACCCGTCCAATTGAATGCAACGGTTGAGGCCGACATTTCGACTAACAATCGATATATTTGGATTGAAAACGCGCACATCCCCGCGACGTGGACGCTGCGCCAACGCCACGTCTTAACCGGTATCCCGAAAAACGACTGGCAACTGGACGTCCCGATCGGCGTATGCCTGGACATCGCGCCCGTCAGTAAAAGCGATTACTGCATACGCCCTTACGGCTTCGACGACACTTTCCGTGGACCGCTGGCATCCGAAACAACACTTTGGATGGGACAATCCTTGTCGTCATGGATGCATAAGCGCGGCCTCCAGATTGAACAAATTCTACCAACGCCCACGGATGACATTCAGGATGCGCCGCTTTTTCCGGTTCTCTCGAACGTGGCCGACGCGGGTCCGCTCGTTCAGTGGCTTATCGCCGAGAACCCCGACGACGACGCGACCAGCCGCGACGCCTGGTTGGCGGCAGCGCGTGTGTCGAACCGCATGCTCTTGACCGAAGCCAACCTAGAGCGGATGAGCGCTGACCGACTTGCGCATCGCACCCAGCGCGACCCGCTTTCGCAGAGCTTTATAGAGAAGCACTGGGCATGGCTTGATCTGAAAGCAACCGCCGACAACGTCCTCGACACCGAAGTCAGCGGACTGCTGGCCGTTGACGACGATGAGGCACCTCAACTCGATTTGGGCTACGTCCACACGCAGATGTTCCGGAACCATTTGGCAAAGCAACACAAGCAAGACTTGGGACCCAATCACGCAGAGGCCGCAGCATCCCTTCGCAGCCTTCTGATCGAAGAAGCCATCCTGCAGTCCGTCGAACCACAGCGCAACGTTCTCGACGACCAGATTGTATGGGCACGGTCGCCCATACGAATCGACATCGCTGGCGGTTGGTCGGACACCCCACCCTTCTGCCTGGAACGCGGCGGGCGTGTCGTCAATTTAGCCGTCGACCTGAACGGACAACCTCCGATCCAGGTTTTTGCCAAGATTTGCGCCACCCCCCACATCGTGATTCGATCCATTGATCTGGGTTTGGATGAAACCATTCACGACTTTGAAACATTGTCCGAGTTCGGCGAGCTGGGCGGCGGCTTCGGGATCGCGCGCGCGGCATTGTCTTTGGCTGGATTTGACCCCCGTTTTTATCGAGGCAAACCCTTCGCCACGCTGTCCGATATGCTGCAAGAGCGTATGGGCGGCGGTATTGAGCTGTCGTTGCTGGCGGCGGTTCCAAAAGGATCGGGTCTGGGCACAAGCAGCATTCTGGCGGCAACCGTATTGGGCGCGCTGGGCGAGCTTTGCGGACTGGGCTGGGATAAGAACGACCTCTTCACGCGTACCCTGGTACTGGAACAGCTATTGACCTCAGGGGGCGGCTGGCAGGATCAGATCGGCGGCGTGACCAGTGGCCTCAAACTCATCGAAACCGAGCCCGGCCTGCGTCAGAACGCGACCGTTCGCGGCCTCCCAGACGCCTTTTTTGCCAACCAGTACGTCAATCGCTCGGTCCTGCTCTATTACACCGGCATCACGCGTGTGGCCCATGACATCCTCGGCGAAATCGTCAGCGGCATCTTCTTGAATTCAGCACGCCACATAACGCTGATCCAAGAAATTGCCTACAATGCCGATTTTGCCGCCGATGCGCTACAACGCCATGACTGGGACGGATTCTGCGAATCGATACGCCGCAGCTGGGCCCTCAACCAGATGTTGGACAGCGGCACGAACCCACCGTCGGTTCAGGAGATCATTGACAAAGTGTCGCCACATTTAGCAGCATGCAAACTCCTTGGAGCAGGCGGCGGCGGTTACTTACTGATGATCGCAAACGATTCTGAGGCTGGCGCACGCATCAAAGAGATCTTAAACGAGACGCCACCCAATGATCGCGCGCGCTTTGTGGATTTAAACCTGTCCGACACGGGCTTTCAAGTAACCAAGAGTTAGAGAACAGATCAGCGAATGAACAAAGCATTTAGCGCAAAAGTTGATAACCGAGATTCCGTGGTCGGAATTATCGGGCTTGGCTATGTCGGCCTGCCGCTTATCATTGAGTTCGCAAAAAAGGGCTTCCCCGTATTGGGATTCGACGTTGATCAGAGCAAAATTGACGCCCTGCAAGCGGGCACCTCGTACATCCGCCACATAGACGCCCAACACATCCAAGACGCCTTCATTGACGGCAGCGGCGGAAAAAAAGCCGATGCAACGGTCGACTTCAGCCGCATCGCCGAATGTGACGCCATTCTGATCTGCGTCCCCACGCCACTGACCGAACATCGTGATCCGGATCTTTCCTATATTGAAGCCACCGCACGCAGCATTGGGCCGCACCTTCAGAAGGGACAATTGATTGTCCTCGAATCAACGACCTACCCCGGCACATCCGAGGATGTCCTCATTCCTATATTACAGGACGAATCCGGCTTGCATGCGGGCGCCGATTTCATGGTGGCCTATTCTCCGGAACGCGAAGACCCGAACAACAAAGAATTCAGCACCTCCAACATCCCCAAGGTCGTCGGCGGCTACACGCTGGATTCCCTCGATGCGGCGCGCTCGCTTTATGACTGTGTCATCAGCGAAACCGTCCCCGTTTCTTCCTGCCGCGCCGCCGAGGCCACGAAGCTGATGGAAAACATTTTCCGCTCGGTCAATATCGCCCTCGTCAACGAGCTCAAAACGGTCTTCACCGAAATGGATATCGATGTATGGGAGGTCATCCGAGCCGCCAGCACAAAACCGTTTGGCTTTATGCCCTTTTATCCCGGCCCCGGGCTCGGCGGGCACTGCATTCCAATTGACCCCTTCTATTTGACATGGAAAGCCCGCGAATACGGGGCCACAACGCGCTTCATTGAGTTAGCCGGCGAAATCAACACAGGCATGCCCAAATACGTCATCCAACGCACCATGCTGGCACTCAACGACCAAGGCAAAGCCATCAAAGGATCCAAAATTGTTTTGATCGGTTTGGCATATAAAAAGAATGTCGATGACGATCGCGAAAGCCCCACCTATGCCCTATGGGATGAACTGAAACAGTTAGGCGCGGACGTCTCCTACCTTGACCCCTATTGCCCCGAAATTCGGCCCTCGCGCGAGCACTCGCATCTGGCCGGCATTCGTAGCTTGCATGAGTCCGACGTTGCCGACGGCACATACGATGCGGCCATCATTTCAACGGCGCACGACGGCGTGGATCACGACGCGCTCGCCAAACACTTTGGCTTGCTCGTCGACACACGCGGTGTTTGCGCGCCTGCTGAAAACATTGTTAAAGCCTAAGCGCCGATTAAACGAGCGCGCCGGAAAGATCGATTCATATGAAGTACCTCATTACAGGCGCCGCCGGTTTCATCGGCATGCACGTTTCCAAAAAACTCATTGCCGACGGTCATGAAGTTGTCGGAATTGACAACTTTAACGATTACTACAGCGTTCAACTCAAGCGCGACCGTCATGCCCAGCTTGAGCCCTTGCCCGCATATACGGGCATTGAACTCGACCTGCGCGACGTCGACGCACTCAAAGCACTGGTCGCCGAACACGCCTTTGATGGCGTCTGCAACCTGGCCGCCCAGGCTGGCGTGCGCTACTCAATCGAGCATCCGGAAGTCTACCAGCAATCCAACCTTGAAGGCTTTCTGAACGTACTCGAAGCGTGCCGGCACGCGGACCCGCAGCCACGGCTCGTGTACGCATCCAGCTCCAGTGTTTATGGCGGCAACACCAAGCTGCCCTTCAGCGAATCCGATCCTGTCAACACCCCCATCAGTCTGTACGCCGCAACCAAGCGCGCGAACGAATTAATGGCACATACCTACAGTCACCTTTACGGGCTACAGACTGTCGGCCTACGCTTCTTCACCGTCTATGGCCCATGGGGACGTCCCGACATGGCCATGTGGCTGTTCACAAAAGACATTCTCGCCGGCAAGCCGATTAATGTCTTCAACAATGGCGACATGCAGCGCGACTTCACGTTTGTCGACGACATCGTACAGGGCGTCATTGGCTCGCTCACCGCGGACGGACTAGAACCGTATGAAATCTTCAACCTCGGCAACAACAACACCGAGCAACTGATGGACATGATCAGCACGTTGGGCGACGCCCTCGGCGCAGAGCCCGAAATGACCATGCTGCCCATGCAACCCGGCGATGTCGCCGCAACCTATGCGGATGTCAGCCTGGCCGCCAAAAAACTCAACTTTGCCCCAACGACACCGATTTCCGTGGGCATCCCCAAATTCGTGGAATGGTACAAGGGCTACCACGGCATCGCGTAAGAAAGACTTACAGAAGGTCGCAAAGGACGCAAAGCCTACTCCACCGCAGGCATGAGCCCCCGTTGGGTCAAGTTCTTCACGCGGGACGCGTGCCTTTGCGTGCTTCGCGACCTTCTGTAAGTCTTATAGTCAAACATCTGATCGAATTGACGACATCATGCAAGCACCACTCAGAATCACATCCGTGGTTGGGGCCCGCCCCAATTTCATGAAGATCGCGCCCTTCGTGCACGCCATTGAGGCGCACAACGCGTCCGACCCTGCCCGCCGCATCGAACATCGCCTCGTCCACACCGGGCAACACTACGACGCCAATATGTCGAAGGCCTTTTTCGACGCATTGAACATTCCGAAACCCGACATCGACCTCGAAATCGGTTCCGGCACGCACAGCGAACAGGTCGGCCGCACCATGATCGCGTTCGAAGCTGATCTGGATGCGTGGCGCCCCGACTGGGTCATTGTCGTCGGTGACGTCAACGCCACCTCAGCCTGCGCCATTACTGCCAGAAAAGCGTGGATCAAACTTGGACACATCGAGGCCGGCTTGCGCAGTTTTGACGAACGCATGCCCGAAGAAATTAATCGCCTGGTCACCGACCGGCTATCCAACCTGCTTTTCACTCCGGACGCCATCGCCGACCAGAACTTGCGCAACGAAGGCGTGCCCGAAGCGCGAATCAAGCGTGTCGGCAACATCATGATCGATACGCTTGACGCCCAACGATCCAGGGCCGAGGCGCTCGTCCCTGCGGACATTGTGCGCGACAACCTATTACCCGGACAGGACACAACCTGCGAACGTGCCGACTGGCAGGACGGCGGATTCGGCGTCGTGACCCTGCATCGCCCCTCCAATGTGGACACGCGAGAAACGCTCGAGCCCCTCGTGCGATTCTTTAAAGACGCGGCGTCGCCACGTCTACCCCTGATTTGGACCGTGCATCCGCGCACCGAAGCGCGCATCCGGGATTTTGGACTCTGGGAGGAATTACAGGCCTGCCGCAGTATTGCACTGGTCTCACCGGTCGGTTACCACGACATGCTGCGCCTCAACATGGGCGCCCGACTTCTTTTAACCGATAGCGGTGGTCTGCAAGAGGAATGTTGCGTTCTTGGCACCCCCTGCGTCACCCTGCGCGAAAACACCGAACGTCCAATCACGCTCGAGGCCCACGACGGCGTCTCACGCCTTGTCGGCAATGATATTCAGGCCATCCGCACGGCATTTTTAGACTTCCTGGCCCTCGAAAAAGCGCCTACCCGCCCGGAGCTTTGGGACGGCCACACGGCTGAGCGCATCGTTTCAGCGTTAATCAATGACGAAGTCGGCTAACCCAACCTGGGCAACTTTTTCGCTTTTCGATTGTATCACCTTTCCGAAAACGCTAATATTATCGCCTTTTGTACGGATAAACGCACGTGACCAAAGCGCGATGAATGACCAAGGAATCAGGAGCTCATGAGCAACAACGCTGCAACCAACGCAAAGCGCATGGATGACGTCGTCCCTTCCTATAACGTATCCCATTTAAAGCAGCTTGAAGCGGAATCGATTCACATCATTCGTGAAGTGGCCGCGAGCTTCGAAAACCCCGTCATGCTCTATTCCGTGGGCAAAGACTCACAGGTGATGCTGCGTCTGGCGCAGAAAGCCTTTCACCCGGCCCCAATTCCTTTCCCGCTAATGCACGTCGACACGACGTTCAAGTTCCGTGAAATGATCACGTTTCGTGAACGCATGGTTAAGGAAATCGGGTTCAACCTGATTGTATGGACCAATCAAGACGGCGTTCGCGACAACGTCAACCCATTCGACTTCGGATCCAACAAATACACGCAAATCATGAAAACCGAGGGTCTGAAACAAGCGCTGAACCATCATGGATTTGATGCCGCCTTCGGTGGTGCACGCCGTGACGAAGAGAAATCCCGCGCCAAAGAACGTATTTTCAGCTTCCGTGACCGTTTTCACCAGTGGGATCCAAAGAACCAACGTCCGGAACTGTGGAACTTATATAACGCTAAGGTCAACAAAGGGGAATCCATCCGCGTGTTCCCGCTCTCCAACTGGACGGAATTGGATGGCTGGCTTTACATCCACATGGAACAGATTCCCGTCGTGCCGCTTTACTTCGCCAAAAAACGACCCGTCGTCGAACGTGACGGCAACATCATCATGGTCGACGACGACCGCCTGCCTCTGCTAGACGGCGAAACCCCCGAAATGCGCAAAATACGCTTCCGCACGCTGGGGTGCTACCCCTTGACCGGCGCCATGGAGTCCGAGGCCGAAACACTACCTCAGGTCGTCCATGAAATGTTCCTCGCCACCACCTCGGAACGCCAAGGACGCGTAATCGATTACGACGAATCCGCATCGATGGAAGAAAAGAAAAAAGAAGGCTATTTCTAGACCCGATTTTCTAGAGAAGATCACAAGCCATGAGCACAGACACATACAAGATGACAGAATCCGACGCCCATCTGGCCAGCTTCGATGAGTACTTGAAGCAGCATGAGCAAAAAGACATGCTGCGCTTTCTGACGGCAGGGAGTGTCGACGACGGAAAGTCGACCCTGATCGGCCGCTTACTGTATGACTCCAAAATGATCTACGAAGATCAATTGGCCGCCGTCGTCAAAGACTCCGCCGTGCACGGCACCACCAACACGGACTTTGACCCCGCCCTGCTCACCGACGGACTGAAGGCCGAGCGCGAGCAAGGCATCACGATCGACGTCGCTTACCGATATTTTTCGACCGACCGTCGCAAGTTCATCATCGCCGACACACCCGGCCATGAACAATACACGCGCAACATGGCAACAGGGGCATCAACCTGCAACCTGGCCATTATCCTGGTAGATGCACGCTACGGCGTTCTCGAACAAACGCGCCGCCACAGCTTCATTGCTTCATTGTTAGGCATCAAGCATCTCGTCATTGCGATCAACAAGATGGACCTCGTAGACTATTCTGAGGAAACGTTTGATCGTATCCGCAAAGAATACGAAGGATTCGCAGCCAAACTGCAGGCGACCGAACTGTACTTCCTGCCCATGTCCGCCCTGTCGGGTGACAACGTGGTCGATCCTAGCGAGAATATGCCTTGGTTTAAGGGCGCCCCACTGTTGAATTACTTGGAAACGGTGCCGATCTCCGGTGACCGCAACCTGATCGACTTCCGCTTCCCGGTACAATACGTGTTGCGGCCGGACCTGAACTTCCGTGGCTTTGCCGGCACGATCGCCTCTGGCATTGCACGCAAGGGCGACGAGGTCATGGTGCTCCCATCACGCAAGACCACACGTATCAAATCCATCACAACCTTTACGGGCGAGTTGGAAGAAGCTTTTAACCCAATGGCTGTCGCCCTGACGCTTGAGGACGAAGTTGACGTCAGTCGCGGCGACATGCTTGTCTCGCCCAACAATGCGCCACACGTTGCACACGATTTCGACACGGTGCTGGTATGGATGCACGACGAAGAGCTTGTCGTTGGAAAAGAATACCTTCTCAAGTGCGGCACCAACGTGGTGCCCGCTCGTGTGAACGAGGTCAAATACCGCTTTGACGTGAATACGCTGCACCGCCTGGATGCCGACACGCTCAATGCAAACGACATTGGACGCGTTTCGATCTCCGCCAGCCGCCCCATTGCCTTTGACAGCTACACACGCAATCGTGGCACCGGCGCACTTGTCCTGATTGACCGCGTGTCCAACAGCACAATGGCCGCCGGAATGATTCTGGAGCGCGATGCGTCCGTTTCTGCAAAAGGAAAAGCGCCCGAAAAGCCGGTCAGCGGAAACATCACCGAAGAAGCCAGCCTTGTCAGCGCGGATGAACGCCGCAAGGTCCTTGGCCATGGCGCCACCACAATCTGGTTGACCGGACTGAGCGGCTCAGGGAAATCAACCATTGCCAAACATCTCGAAAAAGACCTGATCGCACAGGGCTGCGCAGCCTTCATCTTGGACGGCGACAATGTTCGCCACGGCTTGAATCGCGACCTTGGTTTTTCAGCCGAAGAGCGTACCGAAAACATTCGCCGCGTCGCCGAAGTCGCCAAGCTCTTCAATGCCGCCGGCATCGTCGTGATCACGTCCTTCATTTCGCCCTACCTGTCAGATCGCGACGAAGCACGCAAAACAATTGGCGACAACAATTTCATCGAAAT
>JBLHHU010000124.1:0-9685 GCA_047615735.1 Kiritimatiellia bacterium
AGAATCAGAATACCCACCGCGCTCGCCGCTGTGTACAAAATCGCCAAGGCGGCATCGCGATCAATACGTGAGTTGGCCGAGACGCTTTGCGACCCGAGCCCGATAACCATGGCCGTCAAAAACGCACCCAGCAAGGCGCTGTAGGGATTCAACCCGGCAATCAATGCACCCAACGCAACACCCGGAAACAAGGTATGGGAAAGCGAGCCCGCAAAAAGGGCACCGCGTCGCAACACAACGTAGCCACCAACGTAGCCATTGAGAAAGCCAATCATAACCGCAGCCAATAGTGCGCGTTGATTGAACTCGAACGCCATCATGTCAGAGATGACATTCATACAGGTGCCCCGAAGGCTTCGGCCAGATTGCTCTGCGTCAGCGTGAGGGCACTTGGCCCCTTCGCGATCAAGCGACGGTTCAGGAGGACGACTTCATCAAAAATAGCCTCAACGGTCGTTAAATCATGATGTGCAGCCAGCACAAGATGCCCATTGGACGCAAGATCGCGGAGTAACCCTGCAAGCAGCTTCTGGGCGGGCGGATCCAAGCCCGCGAAGGGTTCGTCCAACAACAACACGTGCGCCTCCTGAGCCAGCGCACGCGCAATCAATGCACGTTGCTGCTGACCACCCGACAAGGCGCCAATCTGACGCGCCGCAAGATCTTCGATACACATCGTTGCCAGAGCCGCATCCACTGCATCATGATCTCTTTTCGTAAAAGGCGTCCACGGCCCAAGCAACGGATAGCGCCCCATTTCGACAACGCCACGGACCGTCATGGGGAAATCCCAATTAATGTCGGCGCGCTGCGGCAAATAAGCGATTTCATGTGTGCTTCGCGTCACAGGCTGACCGCGCCAAATAACACGTCCTGTACTGGGCGGTATCAACCCCACCACGCGTTTCATCAAGGTACTTTTTCCGGCGCCGTTGCCGCCGATGAGCGCCACCGCTGTACCGCAATTGAGTGCAAGCGACACATCATGAAGTGCACATATCGCACCGTAGTGCACATGCAGACCATCGATTTTCAGAACATGATCCGCATGACTGCACGTGCCATCACTCATGATGATGCTCCCAAGAGAAGCTCAAAGGCTCTTCAACGTCGCCAGACACCCACACCGTTTTTGAACGCGGAGCACGCCCATCCGCTTCAACCATCGATTCAACAGCAACCGCACCCTCACCCAACGTCGCCTTCAGCCAGAACTCCGTTCCGTACGTATCGAAAACCAAAGGCAATTCTTCTTCAAAAAAGGATTGCGCGGCCGAATTGCTCGTTTGCCACAGTACGGCACCGTTCTGCTCAAGCGCAACATGCATTGGGGGTGAGGAAAAGCGTAAACTGACCCATGCTTTTGACGCCGTCGAGGCCACAACAGGCGCCTCTTCGGTGTGAACATGCGATTGCGCAACACGCCAAATAGGCACGACGAGAAACGCCCACACGAGGACGAACAGCCCCCATTGCATAAGTGGCTTTCCACGCATAACGCGACCCTAGTGCTCCTGTGTCAACGTGTTGACAATGATGTCAACATTGTGCCTGATCAAACCGACGTAGCTCGGGCTATCCTTCGGCAATGTGCCCGCCAACAGTCCGGCACCGACGCGTACACCTGTTTCGTTAACCATGTCTCGCATCAAATTGGCAGGCGCATTTTCCTCTGGAAAAACGGCGATCACATGTTCATCGCGTAGTGTCTTGATCACCGTTTTCAAGTATCCGGGATCCGGATCTTCCTCGCTCGAGAGCCCCTGCACAGTGATGGCGCGCATTCCAAATTCACGACAAAAATAACCGTAGGCCGCATGCGCTGTTGCCAACTCGCGGTCGGACCGCGGAATGCGGGCAATCCGCTTGCGCGCCCACGCATGTAATTCGTCGAGTTGCTTAGCGTAGTCAGCATATCGCAATCGGTAGGCTTCAGCGTGCTCAGGGTCGATGGCGACGAGCGCTTCAGCGATGGCACCCGCAGCACGCTTCGCGTTCCGAACGCTATGCCACCAGTGCGGGTCGATTCGTCCGATCGCGTGGGACGGACAGCAAACAAAGGCTTCACAGGTTTCCAGATTCAACGACGGCACGCTAGCGCCAACATCCAATAGCGGAATATTGCCGCCCAGCGCTTCTCGAAACTCATCCAGATACGTTTCGACCCCCTTGCCAGCTGCCATGACCAGTGCGGACCGCGACGCATCCTTCAAGTTCGACGGCGAAGGATAAAACTGATGCGGGTTCGCGCCACGAGGCATTAGATCAATCACCTCAACATCATCGCCTCCCACCTGGCGGGCAAGGTCGCTGACAATTGGATTCAGCGATGCGATGCGAATGGGCGCACCGGAGGCGACGCCCACCATTGCGCAGCACAGAACAACATGAATGATTTTGATCATAACCCAACAACCACACTTTCTGAGCACGTCCACGGACCAGGCATGATGCACAATCCTTATTGATACGACACTATCATTATCAAATAGGCGCGCCATGGTCAAGGCCTGGCTTACTTCGGTTTCAGTAAAATCATCCAGCGTGTTGGCGAGAAAACGTTTTCGAAAGTCCCATACGCTTGTATGATACGCAAATGAACAAATCCGTCCGCACATCCAAACGCGCGGCCGAAGATCGCGGTCAACGCGACCACGGTTGGCTACAAGCACGCTTTACCTTCTCATTTGCCAACTATGTAGACCCTGATCATATGAATTTTCGGTCTTTACGCGTCATGAACAATGACTCGATTCAGCCCGGGGGCGGCTTTCCTTCACACCCCCACCGCGATATGGAAATTCTAACCTACGTCATCGAAGGTCAACTAGAGCATCGTGACAGCATGGGCAATGGCTCAATCATCGAAGCAGGCAACCTCCAATACATGAGTGCAGGAAGTGGCGTGAAGCACAGCGAGTTCAACCCTTCCCATCAGCACATCACGCATCTCTACCAAATTTGGCTGACACCCAATCAAACGGGTGGAGAACCGCGCTACGCCGAAAAACGCCTGACAGACCAGGTCATTCAGAACGAATTGAGCCTGCTTTTTTCCGGCGATGGCCGAGACGGTTCAACGGAGATTCGTCAAAACGCGGACGTCTACTTTGGGCATATGGAACCCGACCACGTCATCGCGGTACCTGCATCGACGTCCGCTCCGCACGCCTGGGTCCAGATCATCTCAGGCGCGGCGACGGTGCTAGGCGACACACTTCAAGCTGGCGACGGGCTGGCTATAGAAAACGCAATTGACGCGTTTGACATTGAAGCGAGTGCAGAAAGTCGCCTATTTGTTTTTCGACTCAGTTGACCTATTCTCATTTTCAATCGCGTCACTACTGAAACAGATGACACCCCACGCAAGGACGTTCCTATGAAAGACAAAATGCCGATGATTGCTGGCGGCGTGCTTGGCCTCTTATTCCTCATTTTTGGTTCAAACTTTTTCCTAAAGTTCATCGACATGCCGTCGCCAGCGGAAGGCAGCCCGATGGAAGCGTTCGCCGGAACGATGTACGCCACCGGATATTTAGCCTTTGTGAAGGTGCTCGAAATCATTGGCGGGATTCTTGTGGCCGTTCCGAAAACGCGAAATCTTGGACTCCTGATATTGACGCCCATTATCGTAAACATATTGGCGATTCATGTTTATGTAACGGACGGCCAAGGCTTGTTCGATCCACCGGTTGTGCTTATCACACTGCTTTGTGCTTTCCTGATCGTTTCCGCCCGAAAACAGATCGCTCAACTTCTAAACTAGCTTCAAACAGCCTACAAGGAACACGATCGACGACTCAATTGTTGCCGGTGGCCTGCGCACACGCATCTACAGCAGTTCGCGCAACAGGACCTCGCAAGCTGGCACAAAACGACCGCCGAGCTGGCGCGAATCGAGTGGTCAGGGTTCAACCTCGAGCGCTAGTCCGAGCGGCACGATGCTTTGTTTTGGGCCGTGGCGACACGCGCGCGGTTTCGTTCAATGCGACGCGGGGCCCACGTTTCCGCGGGCAGCGCTCGTCCCTCACGTACGTAATCCAGTAGACGCGCAGCCAACCAAGGCGCATAGAGCACACCTTTGCTAGCGAAGCCATTGAAGATCCACTGATGGTCATCATCGGGATGCGGACCGACTATCGGCACACGGGCGACGGCGACAGGGCGAATGCCGGCCTGATGGTCAATCACCTCAAAGGGAAGCTTCAGAAAGGCACGAAGCTCGCGCTCCAGCTCGATACGCCCCTCTTCTCGCGGTTCGGAACAAGTGTGATCCCAAGTATACGTTGCGCCACATCGAAAAAGGTCATCGCCGATGGGCTGCAAGAATTTCCCAAAACTATAGACCTGATGCGTTGCGAGTCCGGGAACGCGAACAATGAGGACGTCACCGTGGGCATTGCGCCAACCGGCATCCCGCCAAAGCGGACTCTCTGCAGCGCGAGCACCCTCGGCCCATACGGTGAGGGCGGCACCACTGCGAGGAGGCCCCCACTCGTTTTTATCTCGGCGTCGCTGTTGTAGCCCATCGAGCATATTAGCCAGATCGACCCACCCACCTCCATCGATGCAAACGGCACCCCAGGGCGCCTTGATCGGCAGAGTCGACACGTCAACCGTTCGCACGAAGTCAGGTGCCGTGCGCCCGTTCCACTCCTGCGCCTGTGCTTCGGATCGAAAAATGCGATACGTCGGGAGCGGATGGAATAGCGTGTTGCCTAATGCTAGTTCAAGCGATGTATAAAAGGTCGACATCGCAGGGAGGGCGTCGTCGAGCCCCCAACTTGGCGCAAGGCGCATACCGGTGAGCGGCGTAAACAACCCGGCAGCGACGTCACTGGACGCCGGTCCGCCATCATCCCAAACGCGAACGCGACATCCCGAACGCGAAAAGGTCTCGGCAAGAATGGCGCCAGCCAGCCCATGGCCAATGATTTGAAACTCGGGTTCCATCAACGTGTCACCCTCATGTGTTCATCGACTACAGGCTTCAGCGCCCTGCGTCTGGCATCACCTATGCCGTGAACTAAGGTTTCTGGCTTTCGGATACGCGAATGGAGTCCAGAAGGCGCTTCGCGCGTGCATCGAGGTTCGACGAAATGTCGGGTCGCTTTCGCATGTCCATGATTCGTGAACGCGCCTCGGGGATTTGCCCCAGAGAATACAGCAACTCAGCGTGGTTGAGACGCGTTTCTGTTGCCGAGTAAGCGTCATCCCGAATTTTACCCATGGCTTCATCCATATAGATGCGTGCGCGATCCAGATCGCCGCTACGCATGTACACCATGGCGATTGTATCCAGAATAACGAATGAATTATTTCCGGAATCAACCAATTTCGGAAGAAGCTCACGCGCCCGCGGCACGCCATCCGGCACCAAGGCCAAGTTGTAAATCAAGTTATTGAGAACGGCAAGGTCATCTGGGCTAGACTTCAGTGCCGACTCAAGTATGCGTATCGCCTTGAGCCGTTGCCCTTCCTGACGCGCCGCTTCGGCAGCCAGTCGCACTGAACGCACACGCAGCGCCCTGACATCAGAGCCCATAACAGGCTCAAGAATACTTAATGCTCTCTTGGTGTCGCCTTTCTGGAAAAACACATGGCTGAGTTGCTCCGCCCATTCAGTATCTTTAGGGAATTCTTTTCGCAGATACTCAAGCGCACTGACCATGTCCGCGTCCTCTTCAACCTCCGTGGTTTTGATCCAAACGATGGCCTTGTAAAAAACGGTTGGGTCGAACGCATTTTCGATCCCTTTTCGTGCCATCGCGCTGGCCAATGCAGAATCTTCGTTCTGCATTGCGCACTGCAAAGCGAGTGCATAGGCGCAAAGCAGGCCCTTCGCTTCAGCAACGGCGCGTGCTGCTATAGCGGACGCAATGTCGACCATTTCGTTGCGTAAGCACAGATCCCCTGCGCGCACCCATGTGCGTGCGGGAAAATCCCCGTTACGGAGCGCATGGCCGACAAAGAGTGCTATAGCATCTTTCTTTTGCCCGGCACGAAGTCGTGACACCAATTCGGCCAACCAGATTTCCCCGTCCGTTGGGCACGCCAGCCGAGCACTCGCGATACGTTCGGCGTCGCCTTCAGATAAAGCGATCAAAGTACGATGCAAAACGGGCGATTTGGGAAGATGCTTAATGGCCTCAGACTCCGCGTCCAAGGCTGCCGAAAACGCCCCGTGGCGTGCTGCCATAATCGCAACCTGATGCAGCAGATCCGCCTTTTCAACAGCATCGCGCCCCAGTTGCTCCCACGTCTGCCATTGCCCCGCCTTACCCCGCCCCCCACTCTTTAACCACTGCGCCTTCAACAGGTAAGATTCGCGCAAAAATACGTTTGTCGAATTCTTAGCAAGGTCCAAATATTTGACCGCATCTGCGGTTTCGGACGCGGGATCGGGCGCCTTCTCCCAGCGTGCGCGAGAAAGCGTGGTCTCGGCAACCAGAGGAACCAATTCCTGCTCAGATGCAATATTTTCACGAATGACAGGGATGCCAATCAAGTTATGCAGGCGTTCCGCCTCTAGCATGCGCCCCGTCAGCACAGCCAAGCGGGCGGTGGGATAAAGCGCAATGTCTGCGGATCGATTGCGCAACAAATGGTACGCCTGTTCATCGTGACCAAAAATGTCCCAGACCGCAGCCTCAACAATCGGCAGGCGCTCGTGGTCAGGGAAGCGCGCTGACAATGATTGCGACACGTGTAGTGCGCCAACGCCGAACCCCAAATTTAGAAGCGCGTTAATATAGAATAAATCACCTTTGAGTTCGCGGAAATCGGCGAGCTGGGTATATTCACGTGACGCGTCATAAGCCTCTTGCCAACGCGATTCACGGTCGTAAAGCTCCACATGCTGCAAAAGTACCGACACTTTTAAGTTTTCAAATTTTGCTGCAAGTTCATCTAACTTTTCGTGCGCTTCATCATACGACCCCATTGCCGACAATACACCCGGGTAAACAGCATAGTCGCGCCTGGTAAGCTTCCCTGCAACCTCGCGCTGTTGGAGAGTTTCGAGAACACGGGCAAGAAAACGTCCCTGACGCATCTCCAGGCGCGGCGACCCCAGCTCCTCCCCCAAGGGCACGTTGCGCCACAGCCGCCTGAAGGGCCATACACCTTGGGTCATTGCTTTAATTGGGCGCAGATCAACGACGTCGGTACGTTCTCCACCCAAACTCAAATGGTGCTTTCGAAAAACGTACCACGTGTGACCAAATTGAGCTGGCGTATAATTAACATCGGGATTGGTCGGATCCATTTTCATGAGTCGCGCATAGGCACGCCAGCCAAGGTCGGGGCGAAAGAGCTGAAAGCAATACCCCATATAAACGGTGATCTCATCAACACCAAGTTGATCAATTTTACTTTCGAACAGACGAGCAAAACGATCCTCCCATTCCGACCCGGGGCGGTTGAATGCCAGATGGAAAATCCCTTTCAGAAAATCGGTATCCTCGGGGAATTGCTGCAGTACATGCCGCATGGTTCGTTGCAACCCCTTAATGTCGGACGTACGAATCTGTGCATGCATCACAATTTGTGCAATGCCCGAATCTTCGTAATGCCCATCATCCTCACACGCCGCAATGGCCGCCCACTGCTGATGGCGTGCGAGGTAAGGGAACAGTGCCCGAACGCGTCCCAAATCAATGACTGTGTGCGCAGCTTTACGTAAATACTGGCCGGCGAGGTCAGGTTCGTTTCGATAGGCGGCGTATTCGGCTCTGATCATGGCAACGCCTGGAAATTTTCGTGCGTTTGCAGGAAGCGCGTCAATCAACACAACAGCGGCCTCGGGTTTGCCGAGAGACATTAAACAAAAACTTTTGAGAACGGTTTGATAGGCTGACAGGCCATTGGGCATCTCATCGAACACAGCGACCGCCTCATCAAACTTGTTGCGCTTGACGAGAATCTGGGCACGCTGCCCGGACAAATCATGATTGCCTGGCGCCTTGCCCAAGGCATGCATCACGGCTTCTTCGGCCTTGGCTAGATCCGATTGAATCAGGCCATCAATGACGCGCCTACGCATTTCTTCTCGATGCGATGGCCGCGACTTGTACGCAAGGGTCGATACACCACCGATACATACCATGCCAAACACAAGTAAGAAAGACCACCTGAAGAGCAGGTACCAAAAGCGTGGCAAGTTGGACGCTTTCTGAACATTCTCCAACTCCCCACTTGCGATGCCCGTGCGTTTTGCGTGACGGCGCGACTTGAAGGCCTTGTAAAGGGACAGTTCGGCCTGAGACAACATGATTGTTCCGAGAAGAAAAATGCCCAAGGTGTCGTGCAGAAAGTTCTCCGTCCAGGCCGCGTCCATTTTCGGGGCCAAGTTGGTCACGATGGCGATTCGAAACATATTGACGAACAGAACCTGCGCGAGGCCAAGCACAACAAAGAAAAGCGTTTCAAACCAGGCAAGACGGAAAATCAAGGCGACGCCTAGGACGGTATAGGCCACGACTGTACCCGTGGACATGCCGCTACAGACATCCGGCACGGTGATCTGATCAAACCCGTTGAAGAGTGTGATGCCGTCTGCCCACACGGAAACATTAATGCAATGCAACATCCACTCTGCACCGTCAACAGACCACGTTTGCATTTGCAGTTGCAACGGCCCGAATATTTGACGCGGCAAAGGATGGATCCAATACAACACGAAAATGGCAGCGAGAATATCTTTTCCAAAGCGCGGAGGAAATGCCCACTTCAGCGCCACGAACACGAGCAGCATCATGCCGAGCCACTGGATTTGATGCACATCAACGACGTGGCCGATGACAACACTTGACATAAAAAGCAAGGCGCCCAGAACAAGCAGAACGGTAAGCCCCTTGCGCGTCGATTTCGTCTCAGGCTTAAAGCGCATCATCAGAATAAGCGCAAAAATCGAACCCAAGACGACAGTAATTAATGCGTCCTGCTGCGCAGAAATTCGTGCCCAATTCATGCCTAGCCAGACGCAGAACAGGAGGAGCGTTGCGATGACGACTGATTTTCGCGATGCATTCATAACTGAGATCTCACGTTTCGAAAGCGCCGCTTAGCGCGACACCATCCCCATTGCGCTCAATTTGCGAAAGGGGCTCCGTAGGCCCGACAAACCCTAATGCCCTATTTCAAACCTATCTCGTGCACGACTTATCCAGACACGCCAAACTTAACCAATCTTAGAATTGGTGAGAATAGGAAGCGAGAATCTGAAACGTATTGCGCAAAGAGTCCCGGTCATCCCCCGTGCTGCTACGTTCATATCGCTCATAGTAGGTGATCACGCTTATTTTCCTGTAAACAGCCACGGATGTACCGATTCGGAAAATATTATCAAAGAAATCACGCGTGTTTTCGCGAATCGTGGTGTTGCCCTCTGCATCCAACGCTTCGGCACGGTTGCTTCTAATATTATATCGATAGGAAAAATCCAAATCAACATAGTCCATTAACGGATAATTGACCGCCACGCCGGCGATCCACGTGTTGTAGCCCTGTGCTTCATCGGTTGGCTCAACGACGTCGTAGTCTGTAAATAAGCGAATGCCAACGCCAACGCGATTATAGTCAATACTGTATTGAAAACGGTCAAATGTTTCGAACGAGGAATTGAAGCCCGAGCGCAAGCCTCGGAGATACATTAATTCGTGAGCCAAGTACTTGGACAAGTCCG
>JBLHHU010000125.1:0-9656 GCA_047615735.1 Kiritimatiellia bacterium
GTTCGTGACAGAATCTCTTTCAAATCGTCAGCACCAGGCAAACGGACATCAACTTTGAGAAGAAAACGATCGAGCTGCGCTTCCGGCAAAGGATACGTCCCTTCCATTTCGATTGGATTCTGCGTTGCCATCACGAAAAAGGGTTGCTTCATGGGATAGGTCTGGCGTCCTATCGTCACCGTTCCCTCCTGCATCGCCTCGAGCATGGCCGACTGGGTCTTGGGTGTGGCGCGATTGATTTCGTCGGCCAACACGATCTGGCTATGAATTGGTCCCGGGCGAAATTCAAAGACGCGTTGTCCCTGTTCGTTTTCATGAACGACATCTGTGCCAACGATATCGGCCGGCATCAGGTCGGGCGTAAACTGAATGCGGCTGAAGTCCAGATCACAGGCCGAAGCCAGCGTGCGCACCAGCATGGTCTTGCCCAGGCCTGGAACGCCTTCCAACAGGACATGGCCGCGGGCAAAGAAACACACCAATGTGTCCTCAATGATGTCGACCTGCCCAACCATGACCTTACCGATCTCGTTTTTCAATGCCTCAAAGGCTGTGCGGAATGCATCCGCTCCTGATTCAATGCTCATTCTCTTTTCCTTTCTCGCGGGCACGTCGCTTGGCCGCCAAAAGGCGATCCGTGTACGAGTCCGATTCTATTTCCAACGGTGATGATGTTTGTTTCTTTTCCGAAGATTTCACTGGGCGCGACGAGGTTGATGCATTTTCGAGCGGTATCGAATCTATGGGCGACACGGACCCAGCCTGCTGGGCAAGTTTGTCGCGGAACGCCTCCGTCGGGCGTGGCGCAGCATCTGGTTTGCGTGAAAACGTACGTGCTTTTCGGTCCAACAGGCTGCGCATGGTTTCGTCTTGTTCACCGACGGGACCGCGGCGAGAAAATACGTGGCGCGTGTTGCGATAGAGGTCGTGCAGGTCCTGGCGCGTGATCACAACTCGGCGAATGACGACATCGACGAGAAAAACGATGATCGAGAGCAGCATGAGCTGCTCCCATATGGGGCGCATTGACACCGACGGTGGCAGCTCCGAGTTGTACACCGCATCCGCATCTGCGTCGCCGGAGAGGATACGCCCACCCGCCGCCTCGGCGGCGCGCTGCAGCAGTGGCCAGCGTGATGACAGGGTGCGAAACTCGTCCGAGTACGGCGTGGCGACGCCCGTCGCGCTAAACCCCTGTCCGCCGGTCAGGGGATTCTTGTAACCGACATTCAGAATGCTGACGCCCACTTTGCTGGCGTCGAAATCCGCTTCATAACGTCCGGGTGCCGTTTGGCGAATAGCCAAAGGTTCGCCCTTGTTCGCGGGGTCCACGATACGGCCGTTCAACTCGAGGAAGTTGATGAATGCACCGCGTTGATCAACGGCATCAACAATTAACTTTCCGCGTCCCGCGCTTATTTCCGTGCGCAAGCGGATGTTGCTCTGTTCACGTTTGCGTGACGCCCAGCGGAGGGTCTGTCCCCAAAACGATGTATAGGCATCCCAGACAACCCAGTGTTTGGCCCAATTGGATGTGGCGTCACTGGTAAAGGCCACAGACTTGCCCAATCCGTAACGCCAATACGCAAAGATGGGGTCCTCGTTTTCATTGGACGACACGAGCGGCACAAGCGCGCGCGGCTTGGGCGTTGTGGCGACATAGGCCAGCAAGGGCGGAATGTTGTCTTGTTGGAGCCCCTTTGTCAGTTCGGTTGACAACACTAGGCGTGGGGTGAAGGGCTCATTAAAGATGAGACTGCGTTTGACCACCTTGGCTTCCTTTGTGAAAATCTGTGGCAGCGCAGACGGATCGTGAGCCAGGTAATAGCGGCCACCCGTCTGATAGGCCAGGTACTTCATGATGCTCAAGTCGCGTGGACTATGCGGATTAATGGCAACCGTCGACATCGTGACCCCGATTTCTTTGATTTTCGCCACCAGTTCAGGCGTTGGACTGGCTGGGTCGCCATCTGAAATGATGATCATGTGTTTCACCATGGCGTCAGACGCTTTGAGCCCGTCATAGGCCAGTTGAATGGTGGGATCAAAAGACGGCATATCACCGGGTGAGGCCTGATCAATCCTACTATAGATAAACGCTTTGTCGGCAGCGGGACGCAGTTCGAAGAGCCATTCTTCTTTTCCCGCCCCATACAAGAGTACGCCGACATCGTCCTGCCGATTGACCGTTTCAATGGCTCGCTTGGTGATTTCCTTGGCCCAATAGTTTCCATTGGCGAACTCACAGGTGTGCAGCACAATGACCAGCGCACCTTTGGGGTTGATTTTCTTCTGCTTGATATCCATTGAAACGGGAAGCGCTTCTTCGATGGGCGTGTCGTCGTAATCGCCAGCCCCGAAACTGTTTTCACCGCCAATCATGACCAGCCCAACCCCCAGATCACGTACGTTCGCGCGCAGCATCTCCATCTGTGATTCACGCATATAGTCCGCAGCCACGTTGGCCAGCACGATACAATCGTAGTTCTGGAGCATGGCCAGCGAATCAGGCAAATCGTTCGGTCCGATCAAATCGGCATCGATGTCTTCCTCGCGACAGGCCTGCATGAGCGGCGCGACCTCCTGGTCCGTTGGGGCCACAATCAGAATCCGGGATTCGCCCTGAATATAGACGTGCCCCATCGCTTCGTTATTGGGTGCGATCGTGTCGTGCTCGGAACTGATTCGCGCGGAATAGGCGTAGAAGCCCGGCTCGTCAACTTTCATGGCGGAGACAAATGTGTTGCGCCCCTTTTTAAGCGTGACATCGCGTCGTGCGATGGCCACACCATTTCGGAACATGGACAGCTGCGCAGGCCCTGCCCGTGATGCCTGCACGATGGCTTTAACGTCAAAGGTCTCGTTTTCCCTGACTTTGTCCGGCAGATAGATTTTATCCACGAGGACTTCGTCTGCGTACTGGTAGGCCACGGGCAAGATATCAAGCGCAACCTTATTACCGGTCGCGAACGCAACGCCTTCAAGCAAATCGCCCTTATTCTCGTTCCCGTCTGTGAGCAACACGATTTTCTTGCGTGTGTCGGCAGGAAAAGCCGCCGTTGCCAGCTCAAGTGCAGCCTGAAGGTCCGTGTGCTGCTTACCGACGTGAGAGTAAATCCTGTCCGCATACAGATCAGGACCAGGCATGATCTCGACACTCGACGATTCGCCGCAGATGACGAGTCCCGCAGTATCGTCGCGCTCCTTTGTTTTGACGGATGCGTTCACGTAATCCAACTGCTGCGCAGCGACTTCTTCTGGAATACTGGCCGATTGATCCAGCACGTAGATGACACACAGGTTATCTGCCGATTGCACGCGTTGCACGTCGGCAAGACAACAGGTCAAGAGCCACCACAACACGCATCGCACCATTAACGATGTTGCCGCTGTCGCAGGCGGCAATCCGGACAAGCTACGAATAGACAAGCCAAACAGAACCGGCACGCCCAGTAGTGCCAACAGCCAAAGTGGCGCAAAGAAATCAAGAAACCCCAAATAGAGTCCCGCGCACACCACGCCTAGCAATACAACGTTCAGAAGGGCGCAAATGATGATGGGCCGCTTCTTCAAAACGCCTCCGGAAGTCGCACGACACGGCTATTGTCGGTATCCGACACGTATACCGACCCTTCATGGACGGCGCAACGCCAGGGCGACGCGAATTCACCGTCACCGCGGCCCGGCGTTCCAAACATGGCTTCAGGCACACCGTCCAGCGTGAGGCGTTGGACACGCTGATTTCCGTATTCCAAGACATAGAGATGATCGCCCTCAATCGCGACGTCGTAGGGATAGCGAAACTGACCGGGTGCAGTTCCTTCGCCGCCGATCACGCGTATCAATGTCCCCGACGTATCGAACACCTGCAGGCGGTGATTCACGGCATCGGCGATGTAGATCTGTTGTGCGTCAGAGCAATCCATACCCGAAGGTCGCTTAAAGAATCCGGGTGCATCACCGAAATCGCCCCACGCCTGTAACCAACGCCCGTCACGATCGAACTTCTGAATGCGATCGTTTTCGCCGTATTCAGATACGTAAATATTGCCTGCCGAATCGCTACAGATGCCAACCGGATAAATAAACTGCCCGGGTCCTTTTCCGTAGCTGCCAAACATGTTCAGCACATCACCGCGCGCGGAAAACTCGACGATGCGACTGTAGTGGGTGTCAGCAACGAGCACGGTGCCGTTGGTGGTAACGAGGAGGTCTTCCGGCTTACCAATGTCGACGGCGGGCATGATCCACGATGCACGAAACGCGCCGTCAGACGTGAACTTCTGGATTCGTCCGTCCCAGTCGACCACATAGAAGGCATCGCCGTTCGGCGTGAAATCCAGGCCACGCGGGCGGTTAAACCGCCCCGACGTGTGACCGAATGTTCCAATGACCTGCGTAAATCCGCTGTGCGCTGATTCCCGTCTGTCACACCCCACACAGAAAAGCAGGGCGATCATCAGCCATGGCGTAAGCATATTCAGCGTGTCCCCCCCTGTTTTGGGTTTGGGACTTAGGCGTATTTGGCGACGGTCTCGAGCAGTTCTTTGGCGTCGCACGGTTTGATAAGATAGTCGGTCGACCCCATTTCCTGCGCCTTAAAAATGGAACGCGACTCACCTTTAGCCGTCAACATGATCACAGGTATTTTGGCAACTTCCGGTTTTCGTCGAAGTTGCTTCAATGTTTCATAGCCGTCCCAACCCGGCATCATGACATCCAACAGAATCAAGTCCGGGGCTTCTTCAATGGCGACGTCGACGCCCTGAATGCCATCTTCAGCACTGACAATCGTGTAGCCGTTCGCTTCCAGACGCATTTGAATCATGTCGACGAAATCGGGTTCGTCGTCGATGATGAGGATCTTTTTACTCATTAGTGTCTCTCTTGTGTGCTGGACTCACCCAGCGTCGTTATGTGTTCCCAACCTTAAGCGCGCCCATGTCCGAAAGCGTCTTCTCCGCATTGGCAAGAAGTTCCGCAGGTGTGGAACCGTCATTAGGATACTCAGCGTATCCGCAGCGCAAGCCAACGTCAAGCGCACCCGCATCCATAAAGCAGGCCGCCACTTGTGTTTCCCATCGACGATACAACATGCCGATCTGGTCGGGCCGAACGTTGGCTAAGAGGACAATTTTGCATCCTTCAATTGGAATCGCCAAATCACTTGAGCGTACATGGGTTTGCGCTTCGAGCAAGCGTTGATAGCCGGCCGCAAAGCTCTCTTCGTCAGAAGCCCCACGCACCATTTCGAAAAGCAGCAAAATAAACCCTTCTTGCGCTTCACGTGCTTCTCCAATGACGCCTTCAATGGTTTCGCGAACGACGGCTCCTTCATTATAGATGGGCAGCGAGAAGACGAAGGCCGCGCCTTTGCTCTTCTCGCTCTCCACCCAGATCTCCCCGTGATGCAAGCCCACGATCTGGCGTGAAATAGCCAACCCGAGGCCCGTCCCTTTGATACCCGCTCCGTGCGTTCGGCCGACTTGCACAAACTTCTCGAACACGGAGTCGGCCTCTTCCGGCGTAAGCCCCACGCCCGTATCCTCGACGCGGCACACCACCATGTCGCCCACGTTGGAGGCACTAATGGTGAGGCCACCTTGCTCTGTAAACTTCATTGCGTTACCAATCAAGTTCGTTAACACCTGAAGGACACGATCCTTGTCCGCGTGCACAAACTGAAGATCGGCGGGGAATTCACCCGTGATGGTCAATCCCTTTTTCTCGGCCAGTGCAAGCATGTCTGATATGGCTTCACGCGCCAACTGCGCCATATCCAATTTCGCTTTTTCCATGACCATCTTTCCCGCCTCGATCTTAGACATATCAAGAAGGTCATTGATGATTCGCGTCAAGCGATCCATGTTGTCGCTGATCGTGCGCAGGATCT
Organism: Kiritimatiellia bacterium; assembly: GCA_047615735.1. Taxonomy (GTDB): domain Bacteria; phylum Verrucomicrobiota; class Kiritimatiellia; order UBA8416; family JAIOPI01; genus JAPKCZ01. The sequence goes on from JBLHHU010000125.1 coordinate 5,894, forward strand.
TGTGCTGCTTCTCGTTCATCGCCCCCGGAATCTCGTCAATCAACAAACTGACGCCCTCCTTGGTAATCGCCAAGGGCGTGCGTAATTCATGCGACACCGTGCTGACAAAGTCGTCTTTCAGGTTTTCATCGCGACGGCGTTCTTCGATTTCGGATTGGAGCTGAGCGTTCGTGTTTTCGAGGAGGTCCGAACGGTCTCGCAAGTCACACTCGAGGGCTTCCTTCGATTCTTTAATTGTGCGTTCGACACGCTCGCATTCGATGCGATCGATCATACGAGTCCGCAACACCGTCAGAGACTGTTCAATGGCGGGCACATCAGACAAACCCTGCACACGTTCAACCGAATCGGCCTCCCCTTCCAGAAGGTTCTCCAGCGCGTGAAGCAAATGCGTCACATTAATGGCATGCCGCGCAATCACGAAGAATCCCAGACTGATGAACAATAACAACACAACGGCGATCAAGAGCGCGGCATTCCACCCCATGACGCCTTCCGCATATGCCGTAATCAGGTAGCGCGCGAAAAAAAGCGCGGGGATGATAACCACCAAGGCCAAAGCAATACGTAACTGGTTGTGCGTATGCAAAGACGCAAGGTGTGACAAATGGGCATGGCTCGATGCATCCTCGCCGGCGGAAGCGGGAGACGACGCAGGCATCGACAACTCTGCATTTTCTATTGGTTCATCATTGTTCATAAGAAATAATTCGCTAGCATACCCGTGTTGGCAACAATAAAAGGACCGTCCACAACACCAACCCAGAATAAGCCTAAGGGCGACACTGTCAAATCTTGTATTTGTACATTTTGTCGGATGATGGTACTGGCAGTGTGTCACAGGGACATCGCGATGAGAGAAAAACCAAATACAACACGCCTCGCTATTCTGGGCGGCACCTTCGACCCACCCCACATTGGCCATCTGCTCATGGCGCAAACCGCGCTCGAAACGCTCGCCGTGGACGGCGTCATTTTTGTTCCTTCAGGCGACCCACCCCACAAGGATATGCACAATATTCGGCCAGCCGAGGATCGCATTGGAATGATTCGTGCCGCAACCGCCTGGAACCCCAGTTTCCACGTCGACGACTTGGAATGGCACCGCAAGGGCAAGACATACACCATTGACACCGTCAGTGCGCTGCGTGACAAACACCCTGGCGCGGAACTGTTCTTTTTGATTGGTGCAGACAGCTTAAACGAGCTTCATACGTGGATGCGCGTCGAGGAATTGCTGCCTTTGTGCCGATTCGTCACCTTCGTTCGGCCCGGCCAGGCCATCGAAACCCTTCAGGCCAACGTCACCAAACTGCCCCAACCGTGGGCCACACAGCTGCTTCAGGACATGCTTCAGGGACGCGCCATCAACATTTCCTCAACAGAATGCCGGCAACGGGTTGCACAAGGGCTCTCAATTCGATACCTTGTGCCCGAAGAAGTCGAAGCGTATATTAAGACGCACGACTTGTACGCACCGACCATCGGCCATGACGGCACGTAGCGTCAATGGCCCACAAAGGAATCCTACACCATTAACTCTCAAGAATTAGCCCTACGCATACGCGACATCATATCGGATCGCCTCGGAGAAGATATTCATTTGCTGGACGTGCGGGATGTCTCGCCGATGATGGACTTTGCCATTATCGCCTCCGGCACCAGCACGCCGCATCTTAAGGCGATGTTCGAGGACATTCAGAAGCAGCTAAAAAAAGAAAATGTCGCAGTTTACGGAAAATCAGGCGTCGCCGCTAGCGGCTGGATGGTTCTGGATTACGTCAACGTGGTCATCCATATTTTCTCGCATGAAATGCGAGCGTATTATGGCCTTGAGTCGCTCTGGGACGGAGCGAAACGGGTTGCGTAATCGCTTCCTCTGAAATGTCGTAATCCGCCTGCGCCTCTTCCTCGTAGGCAAGCCCTTCCATTTCCAGCAACATGAGCGCGAGCGCCTGTAGATCGTCCTCGTCCTCAGACGCAACATGATCCGTCGTCGCATTATCCGTTGCACCAAGACTGAGAAGTGCCTGCATTTCGCCAACACGCGCGGCCTGTTGCTCTCGGTCATGAAACTGCCACAGACCCAACGCCAGCATTAGCGTTGCGGCATAGGCGAGCACCTTCACAAACACGCGCGACATGGGCAGAGGCTTGAGATCCACCTCGGACGCCGCTTCACGTAAAACCGCCGCGACCAGATCATCCGATGGGCCGTCCACAGTAAGCGCTTCACGCCCCAGCGCCTCCAGGCGACGCACATCGTGCGTATAGTCGACGAGTGCCTCGTCGCGTGCCAGCGCGTCCGAAAGCTGGGCGGTTTCATCCAACTCACCGCTTTCATGAAGCAAAACCCAATCTTGTTCGTTACGCTCACTCATGACGAATGCCCCAACTGTTCATAGTCCTGCGCCAACAGAGGACGCAAATGTGCCAACGCGTACTGCATCCGCGCCAGCGCGGTGTTAATTGAAACGCCTTGCATTTCCGCAATCTCCTTGAAGGCTAAATTCTGCTGCGTTCGCAATACAAAAACCTCTCGCTGTTCAACACCCAACGAGGCCACGGCCTCGCGTATGCGCACGCCCAACTCTAACGCTGACACTTCCTGCTGCGGGTCTGCCTGAGCCGACGCCACCGCGTCAGCCATTGTACGTCCGTCTGCGAATTCCGCATCCAAACTCGCATCGGGTTTACGCCGCCGCGCCTGATCCAATACCGTATTGCGTGCAATGCGCGTCAACCAGCCTCCAAAATTGCTGTGCCGATAGCGCTCCAGATTGCGAATAGCCTTTATCCATACACTCTGAAAAATGTCGTCCGCATCAGCGCCATGACCCACCATATTGACGATGTACCCATAAACGCCGCGGCGATGACGATCGACAAGGATGGCCAGCGCCTCCGTGTCGCCCTCCAAATAGGCCTTGATCAGGTTTTCATCAGGGCGCTCGTTCATCGTTCCATCACCAGCACTCGCGTCTCTCCATACAGACAACGTTTCAATGACAGACATATTGCCTGCCGCATCACGTTTACCTCATTTTGTCGAAAACAGAGCATTTTCACTAGCATCTCATAGGCCAAAGAAAAGATTAACCACAGAGTTCTCGGAGGACGCAGAGGAGAGAAGAAATAGATATATGTCACGAGAATCCATTGCGGGGCTACCCCGCCATCGGATTCTCATGAGCTTTCCTCTGCGTTCTCTGTGATCTCTGCGGTTAACTTTCTTCTTCAGGAGTTAGGGTTTCTACAATACAGCTTGAGCTCACGGCTTGTGAAACATTTCTATACTAGCGATCCAACCATGGCGATATCAGGCCCCACGCCGTATCGATCAGTAAACCATAGTATTCAACGGCATACGCCGTCACCGTTCGGGCGAACGTCTCGAAATCAGGGTCTGCCACGGCGAGCACCCAGATACACACGCCCAGAACGTTCATCATGTAAATGATCACATAGGAAAAGACATGTCCATATTCCTCGACGTCCGATTGCCGCTGCAGCAGGGTCGTCACGGTGAATGTAAAATGAAAGCCCCATGTGAACCCAACCAGGGCGAGCCAGACTAAATAATAGTCCGCGACCGGCATGAACCAGCCCAGCGCCCAATAGAGCACGATCACGAGCGCCGTATAGAGCGGGAAGAAATACGGCGCCAGGGTGATCAGAAAATTGGATTTGGATACGGTCACACTGCCACCGGCGCGTGTGACTTTGAGCTTGGATACACGCGCACCCATGAATGCGGCCCAAA
>JBLHHU010000126.1:0-9610 GCA_047615735.1 Kiritimatiellia bacterium
CGGAAATCATGTACCACCCTGCCGATCATCCTAGCGGCGCAGATCATGCCTTCATCGAACTCTTCAATACGGAGCACGTCCCTCACTCGCTTAGTGGTTATCGATTGAGTGGCGACATTGACTTCACCTTCCCTAGCGGACTGTCTATTCCGCCACGTGGCCACATTATTGTGGCGGGCGATCCGGTTGCACTACAGAACCTGCATCAGACCTCAGGCATTTTAGGTCCATACGCAGGTTCACTGTCGAACGGCGGTGGCACGCTACGTTTACGACACAAGCAAGGCGCGATCTTGCTCGAGGTTGGCTATTCCGACGATCCCCCCTGGCCCATCGCAGCCGATGGCGCAGGCCATTCTCTCGTACTCCACCGTCCAGACTTCGGCGAAAACGATGTGCGTGCTTGGGGCATCAGTGCGGAACGCGGCGGCTCACTGCGAGCCCACGACGTGTATACCAACACGTCACGTTCATCCATACAAATCAACGAAGTGCTGGCACATACCGACCTGCCGGACGTCGATTATATCGAGATTTTCAATTCGGGCATCACATCCGTCGACATGCTTGGCTTCGCCCTGACCGAAAACGTCCATTCGAACAAATACCTTTTTCCTTCAAATTCGATTATCGCACCCCAGGGCTATCTCCTGCTTACGCAGACGAACCTTGGGTTCTCGTTGAGCAGCCACGGGGACAGCGTCTTCTTGACGGATCTAATCGAAAATCGCGTTGTCGACGCCGTACGCTTTGGGGCTACACAGAACGGCGTCGCACAAGGGCGCACACCGGATGGAGCGCCAGACGGTCTGCAAACGCTATCCCAAAAAACGCCCGGCACAACAAATGCGCAAGCTCGGGTCCACAGCGTTGTGATCAACGAAATCATGTATCACCCCATTACAGAAGATGGGAATGATGAATATGTCGAACTCTACAACCATGGCACAACAACGGTTGACGTGAGCTATTGGCGATTCACGGATGGCATCAGCTACGTCATTCCAGCCGGCACACACATTCCCGCCGGCGGATTTCTCGTCATCGCAGAAAACGCCGTACACATGATCGAGCGCTACGCCGCCCTCAACAGGACGAACACACTAGGAAACTTCTCCGGGTCACTATCGGACAGCGGCGAACGTATTATCCTGGCACGACCGGACAACCTTTCGTTGCCTAATAGTGATTTTGTGCACGTCGACAGCGTCACCTACAACGACGGCCCGCGATGGGGCACGTGGACGGACGGCGGCGGCAGTAGTTTAGAACTTTGTGATGCGTCGAGCGACAACCGATTGCCCCCCAACTGGGCAGGCAGTGATGAGACACAGAAGGCACCTTGGGTGCTCGTCGAACACACAGGCAAACTGGACAACGGCAGTCGCCTACCAGAAGAACTACACCTGCTCCTTTTGGGTCAAGGTGAATGCCTCGTCGATGATATTGAGATCATTAAGGGCGGCAGCCCATTGGTATTCAACGGCGACTTTGAAGGCGGACTGACGGGTTGGCTCATTCAGGGAAACCATCAAGATTCTGTGCTCGAAACAACGGAAGGCTACAGCAGTTCACAAAGCCTGCACCTCATCGCCGAATCCGATGGTGACACGGCCTCAAATCGCGCAGAGATCGATGTCGCAGGCCTCACGACCGTAGACGACAACATAACAATCCGCGCTCGCGTACGATGGCTTGCCGGCCATCGCGACATTCTGCTTCGTTTGCTCGGCAACTGGCTCGAAACGAGCGGAACGCTAACCGTTCCGTCTAACCTAGGCACCCCAGGCGAACCAAACAGTTGCGTGACAACCAATAGCGGTCCAGCGATCACCGATACGCAGCATAGCCCGCTGATGCCCGCCGCAAACGCTACCGTCACCATCACAACACGTGTTCACGATCATGACAGCGTGGCCAGCGTGACCTTGCGTTACCGTGTTGACCCGAGCACGACCATTCAGAGTATCGCCATGAACGACAGCGGCACTTCACCCGATCTGCGCGCGGGCGATGGCGTCTACAGCGCAACACTTCCAGGTCAGGCAGCGAATGCGGTCGTTGCTTTCCACATCGACGCTATAGACACAGACGCCGCCGCAACCCAGTTCCCTGAATCCAACACATCCGGAGAAGCCTTGATCATGTTTGGGCAGTCGTTGCCTGCAGGAGGCTTTGGCACGTATCGCTTCTGGATTACAGAGTCCACACGCGCCCGCTGGCAATCTCAAGTTAAGTTGAGTAACAAACTCATGGATACAACCATGATCTACAATGACGTGCGCGCCATCTACAACGCCTCCATCCGCTATCGAGGCAGTTCATTTATTCGTCCAACGGGAAACCCATTGTCCGTGAACAGTGCCTACTCGTTCAAGGCACCAAAGGACGATCCACTCCTAGGAACACGCTCATTCAACCTCGATTATTTCGAAGGCGGCCGCGACCCCACTTATCAACGCGAGCGCTTCTGCTTCTGGATCGCCGAACAACTCGGGCACCCGTCCAGCTATCAACGCTACGTTCACGTTTACGTTAACCAGTCCAAAAGAGGAAAAGTCTATGGCGACGTATCCTTCCCAAACCGAGACTGGCTAAAGACCTGGTACCCGGATGACGTCAACGGCTCGCTTTTCGAAATCGATGATTGGTTTGAATACGATGACGGCTTATCCCACAGTTCCGTCAACGCGACGATTCAGAAATTCTTAACCGGCAGTACATACAAAAAGGCACGTTACCGTTGGTCGTGGGAAAAGAAGGTGCAGCAGGCAAGCGATGACAGTTACCAGGATCTCTTCACGCTAGCGGAAGCCATGAATTTACCGCTCGGTGACGTATACGACCAACGCGTCAGTGCCCTAGTTGATTTCGAAAGCTGGATGCGCGCCTTTGCGGTGCGACATGCCATTGCCGACTGGGACGGCTATGGTTATTCACGAGGAAAAAACAGCTACACCTACAATCCGGTAAAATCCGGATGGCAGATCTTGCTTTGGGACATGGACTTCTCCCTCGGCGCGGGAAGTCGAGGACCTTCAGACCCCATTTTCTCGGGGATTAACGACCCCATTCTCGGCACGAAGTTTTATGTCAATCCACGCTTCCGCCGCGCCTATGTACGTGCGTTACAAACCATCGCCAATACGCTCTACGCCCCCGAAATGGGCGACCCCATCATGGACGCACAATACCAAGCCTTTGTCACCAACTCAGTCGTCGTCGACTCACCCGCGGCTATCCGTACGTGGATCGATCAACGAGGAGTATCCCTAACCTTGCAAATAGACGTCTTAGACACCTCGGCGTTCACCATGGCTGAGACCAACATCATCTCGGCCACAACACCTACAACATTAACGGGTGAAGCACCACTGCAGGTAAAACACATTTCCATAAACGGCGAACCCTACCCCGTTAAATGGACCGATTTGACGCACTGGGAAGTTGACGTGTCGGTCACATCAGCGTTCACACAGCTATCCGTCGCGGCCCTTACGCTCGGCGAAGTGACCCTTGCCACGCTGAATGCATCCATCACTTATTCCGGCACACTGCCTATACCTGGCCCTGTCGACGCCCTTGTCATTAACGAGATACACTACGACCCCACCCTGCCGGCGGCTGAATTCATTGAACTCTACAACGCATCCAGCTCAAACACCTTCGACCTCAGCGGCTATCGGATTGACGGTGTGGACATGGACTTCGGCAAGCAGACCCTTATCGGTCCGGGTGAATATCGGGTGGCCGCAGAAAGCGCAGCGCAGTACGCCAACATCTACACAAACGCTGAAGTACTCATCGGAGAGTACAAAGGCGATCTCGACGACGACGGGGAGCGACTGCGCTTGCTGCAACCCGCCGGCACAAACCAATGGACGGTTCTCGATGACGTACGCTATGACAACAATCTACCATGGCCCCTTGCCGCTGCTGGAACAGGGCCATCCCTCCAACTTGCAGATTCCGCTCAGGATAACCGCCGCGCGGGAACATGGTTCGCCGTAACGAATGGCACCCCACGGTACACACCCGGGGCACCCAACAACGTGCCAAACCCCATACCCGCCCTACCCCCTATTTGGATAAACGAAGTTCTACCAAGCAACACAACCACGCTCGCTGACAATGCGGGCGAATTTGATCCCTGGATCGAATTGTACAACGACGGCGATGCCGTTGTGGACCTCTCCAATTGTGTGCTCACAGATACCCTAAACACACCTGCCCTGTGGACCTTTCCAACCGGCACCATAATCAACGCCAAAAGCTACCTACTGGTCTGGTGCGATGCTACAACGGCGCAAACCACATCAACAAATCTACATGCCTCATTTCAGTTGTCGACGCCGACGGGTCTTGTCGCGTTGGCGTATGTCGACAGTGGCTCCTATTACAACCTCGACATGATCGCCTATGCGCTCGACGCGGCTGATGTCTCCTTTGGCACGTCTGAAGCCGGCGACCCTTATCAGCTTCAGCTGTTCCCAACGCCAACACCAGCAGCCCCCAACAACGCCGTCTCGACGTTGTATGACATACGCATAAACGAGTGGGTGGCCGACAACACAAGCCTGCTCGACCCAAGCGATAATCGTTTTGATGACTGGTTTGAAATCTACAACCCGGGCACCAACGACATCGATCTGACAGGGCTATTTTTAACCGACGACTTGACGGATCCGAGACGTTATCAAATTCCCCCGGGCTACGTTCTCCCGGCGCGTGGGTTCATGCTAATATGGGCAGACGACGACACGGGCGACAATGCACCTGGCACAAACTTACACGTTAATTTCAGCCTCGCTCGGGACGGCGAAGCTATCGGCATCTTCGCGCCTGATTTCACGGTAATCGACAGCGTCGTCTTCGGGGCGCAGACGAACAACATCAGCGAAGGACGTTTACCGGATGGCAACAGCTCGACAACGCAATTTCCACAGGCGACGCCCGGCCTCTCGAATGCACCGGTCGTGCTCGCTGCGCCAACGTTCACCGCAATTTCTCCAACGCAACAGAACCACCTTTTCCTAACATGGGACAGTGATGCAGGGGCAACGTACAGATTGGAAACGATCGCGAACGTGATGCAAACCAACTGGGTCATGCTGGATTCGGTTACGGCAACATCCGTCGTCACGAGCGCCACGGATACCAACCTGCCATCCGTCGTCTTACGCTACTACCGCTTACTGCGCCTGCCCTGAGATAGGCCTCATCAAAAACATACTAGACCGTGCGTTGACAGAACAACGCGGCGCATCAGCCCAACATATCTTATTCAATGCAGTGCTTAGGTGTGGGCTGCATTGGCAATAAGACGCAGAACTCGGATCCTTCACCAGGGGCACTCACGACGCGCATGATGCCCTGATGACTGCGAACAATACCCATGACCGCGGCCATTCCCATGCCGTGCCCCTGAGGTTTCGTTGTGAAAAAGGGTTCGCACACCATTTTGCGAGTTTCTTCGTCCATCCCACAGCCTTCATCAATAACCGTGACGGAAATATAGTCTCCCGTCGGTTGGTCCGAGTTCACCATGATGTTTTCGAAAGCGTCAGGGTCACAGTATTCGGAACCCGTTCTAACGGTGAGCGTTCCCCCACCACTGTCCATTGCGTCTGCGGCGTTACTAACAAGATTCAGAATCACCTGTTGCATCTGCACGTCATCGACCTGAATCTTCGGAAGCGTTTCTTCTAGTTCATAAACGATCTGAATGTCCTCAGGGAATTTAACCTTCATCAATTCTGTGGTGTCTTTGGCAATGTCGGACAGACTTACCGCATGGAGATCCCGCGGCGCACGCCCGGCAAAGGCCAACAGATTTTGACAGAGGTCGTGTGCACGATCGGAACCTTTAAGGATTTCCTTCATCGAGTTCGACAACATGGGGTCATCGGTTTGGCGACGCATGGCCAACTCTGCGTGACCACGTACAACCGTAAGAATGTTGCGAAAATCATGCGCGATTCCACCTGCCAGCACACCCAAGCCCTCTAATCGCTTCGCCTGCCGCGTACGCTCTTCCAAGCGCGCCTGTTGCGCTTCCATGGCCACACGCTCTGAGATATCTCGGATAAGCAACACAGCGCCACCGCGACCCTCCAGTGGTCCAGTAATAATTTCGAGCGGCATATTGGTTCCATCACGCTGAATGCCTGTGGCGAGGCCATAATGGTAGCCATCACGTTTCAGTGCTTCGTAGATTTCGCGTGGCTGACTGGGAAATTTGCGGCGATCGGAGTAGAGCAGGTCCGTTTGCTTGCCGAGGATCTCCTCGCGCGACCAGCCAAAAATCCGTCGCACGGCATCGTTGCAAACTGAAATCGTTCGATTCTGATCGATAACAATAAGTGCGTCCAATCCTATCCCTGAAATAATTGCCTCTAACTCGCGTTGGCTGCTATTCAATTTCCGCCACCGCATATAGGTCACGACCAGCAAGGCCACAATCCAGAAGAACAGAAAATTGACAAGAATACGCGTCATCAGGGAATCAAAATGAAACGCGAAAAAGCGGTGCATGCTGCCGCTGAAGTTAATCATTAAGTTCAGAAGCAATAAGACTGCGGCCATGACCATGGACACACCTAGTCCGGAACTGCCCGGCGAATTCTCCTGAGACTTCTTCATTTGAGCAGGTACCAAAGACGATTGATCCTATAAGAGGTCCGTCATTTAAAAGACGATCTCGCATGTCGGGAGGGCCATACGCAGACGTTCTCTATCGTCGGCAGATATCGTGTTGCCGCCCAACTTGAGCCACTCTAAACCCGAGAGTCCGCTCAGTTCTTCAGGCAAGCTCGTGATTCCAGCACGCTCTAGGTCGAGACGTCGCAAATTTGGCATCTCGAAAAGAACAGCAGGTAGCGATTTAAGTGGGTTCCCACTGAGACTCAGATCCGTCAGCGATTCCATGGAAGCCATCACGCTCGGAAGTTCTGTGATTTGATTGTCGCGCACATAAAGACGTTGCAAGTTTGTGAGCTCACCCATCGACTCAGGAAGCGCACTCAGTTTATTGCTGTTAAGCCTGAGCCACTTCAATGCATTTAAACCTGATATGGCGTCCGGCACGCTCGCGACCTGATTGTGATCAAGATTCAAATAAGTCAGCCTTTCTCGCTGGCAGAGGGACGACGGAATCGCCGTAATCGCGTTTCCGCTGGCATAAAGCGTTTCCAATGCAGACAAGTCGTTGATTTCTTCGGGAAACGTAGCCAGCCCCATATTGGCAATATCGAGCCAAACCAAATCTATCAGCCCCGAAAGCGCTTTTCCGGGATTGGTCAACGTGTTCTTGCGTAAACTGAGTCGCGTCAGCCCTTCAATAGCGCTAATGCCTGCAGGTGCGTTCGTCAGCCCTTGGTCGTGAAGATTCAAAAACTTTCGATCTGAATCGCTGGCCTGAGCCTGCTCGGGAGAGGTGAACTCAGGTACGCGATCAGGGGCGCGCCAAGGAAAACAACCTAAGGTCAAAACCGCTACCATCATGGCAAACAGATTTCTCAACATGCGATACTACTCCACTCAAGCGCAGGGCCCTAAGACCCGATTCAAAACGACATTAAACTGTTGGTAAACAAGACCAAACAATAGCATCGCCCCCAGCGCAGGTCCATGAGAAACAGTTCAATGTTGCCCCGAGATGAATACCAAGAACAAAAGCGGATTATTCCTTTATCGAATCACGAGCATCCCATAGGCCAAGGAGACGATTAACCACGGAGGACACGGAGGAGAGGATTCTCGTGAGCTATCCACGGCGTTCTCTGCTAACGCGGCGGTTAATCTCTTCTTCAATGGCGCGGATTTCGGCAATGCAGCTTGGCGGCACGCTTTCTAAAAATTCGGAAGCGCAGCTCTTTCATGCCCTACGTTAGGCCTTATGGGATGGCAGTGTTATGGAATGATTCAGCCACCACTGGGTTGACGAGCTCGCCAATACCCTCAATCCGTATGCGCACTTCGTCGCCCGAGACGAGCCAACGGGGCGGATCTGCTGCAACCCCAACCCCGTGCGGCGTGCCCGTCAGAATGACGGTCCCCGGCAGTAATGTTGTGCTACCACTCAGAAATGCGATCAGACTGGGTACGTTGAAAATCATGTCATTCGTATTGGCATCCTGAAGCAACTCACCATTGATGCGGGTCTGAATGTGCAGATTATTGGGGTCCTGAATTTCATCCGTGGTGACCACACAGGGCCCAAGCGGTGCAAATGTATCGAACGTCTTTCCGCGACACCATTGCCCCCCACCTTTCTGGATTTGCCAGTCGCGCGCAGAAACATCATTCGCGCACGTATAGCCAAGCACATAATCGAGCGCGTTTTCGGCACAAACGTTCTTACATCGCTTCCCGATGACAACCGCCAGTTCACCTTCATAGTCGACCGTTTCACTACGCAGGAATTCGGGCAGGACAATAGGGGCTCCTGGATGCTGAACGGCGTTGGGCCCCTTCATAAATAGAATTGGAAATTCCGGCACTGGCTTGCCTGTCTCTGCAGCGTGTTGCCGATAGTTGAGACCTATACAGAGAATCACAGCCGGCGCGACAGGCGACAGAACCTGCGCAACGTCAGCAACCTCGCCCGTGACTTCGAAATCGCCGAAAATGTCCCCCGCCACTCGACTGCCGTCTGCGGAAAAATGAATGTCACCATTAGAATCTATATAGCGCGCGATTTTCATGGGACCCCTCAGTCGGCGGATGCTTGATCAGCAATTTCCTGCTTTATTGATCGGCCTTGCAAAATCAAAGGATGCAGTATCGCGCCATAACCCGCGTCGAGCAGCGTTTTGATACGCATCAAAAAGGCCGACGACAACCCAAGCTCAGGTGGGTAGCCAAGAAGTCCGAGCGTAAACATAAAGGCAAACTCAAGTAGCCCCAGATTACCAATCGATACCGGAAGATTCATGATTAACATGATCACTGGCGTGGCCACGACGGCACTGAGCAAGGAAAACGATATGTCAAATGCACGTGCACTGACCCATACGTTCAGAATCGCGAGAAGATAGAACAACAGCGAATTGATCGCCGCCCAAAACATGGCGTGTGGACTGCGGCGATAATCATGCACCGCGACTTGGATTTGACCGAGCTTCGAAAAGAGACGTTCAAGACCGCCAAGCTTTGCCGGCGTGAGCTTGCGCGCAATCCTCAGGCCACGTGGATCAAGCACGAGCCAACCAATAGCCAAAATTAAAGTTCCAAAAACCGCTAGACTGATCGTCACAACGGGCTCGTTGAAGAGCCGCAAATTCACAAGCACGGCCAACGCTGCGATGACGATCAACATCACCAGGCCCGTGAAACGTTCAACAAAAACAGATGCGATGGCCTCAGTTCTGTTCTCAATCCGCCGGCCCAGTTCATGAATACGGACGACATCCCCACCCATGCTGGTTGGTAGAACCAAATTATAGAACTGCCCAACCATGTAATACGCACACAGAGGCCACAACCCAGGGCTCGACTGCTTTACCCGCAGTAGCATATGCCATTTGAGCGCACTGGAGAAATTGAGTGCGAAAGGAATCACTAGGCTGGCCGCCAGAAACCCAAGGTGCGTACCTGACAACATTCGACA
>JBLHHU010000127.1:0-9512 GCA_047615735.1 Kiritimatiellia bacterium
ATATTCCACGCGACCTTCAATACGGACAATGGAAAACTGTCTAGCCCCACCCTCGCCGCCGACATCCGTAGCCCGGGATTCCTCGCGATGAACGCTGAGCAGACCCGCCTCTATGCTGTTGCGGCAAAAGGCGAGCCCGTTGTAGCGGCCTACGCCATCGAAAACGATGCCACGCTGCGCCTGATCAACACCACACCCATCGGCGACGGCGGTGGCGCACACATTGCCGTGCACCCCTCTGGCAAGTTTCTACTGACCGCCCAATACGGCGGCGGCTCAACAGCGGTCTTCCCCATTGCAGAGGACGGCTCTGTGCAAGAGCGATCCCAACTGATTGAGCATCAAGGCGGCTCCAAAGTCGTCGACCGTCGACAGGACAGCCCGCACCCGCATTGGACAGGCTATTCCGCTGATGGAAAATACGCATTTGTTCCGGATCTCGGCTTGGATCAGATTTTGATCTATGCCATCGACGGCATCACATTAAGCGCGCATGGCCATGCCCAGTCCATCCCAGGAGGTGGCCCGCGTCACATGCGCTTCTCAATCGACGGAAAATTCATCTACCTACTCAACGAACTTGATCTCTCGGTCACAACCTTTGCATACAACGCCGACAAAGGAACCGCCGATGTACGCAGCACCACGCCTGCGCTAAGCCAAGAGGTCAAATCGAAAGAGTCGTTCAATTCCGCATCCGAGATCGTCGTTCATGCGAGTGGCCAGTTTGTTTACTCCGCTAACCGTGGCAACGATTCCGTCACGGCTTTTCGCGCGGAGCCGACAACGGGTGCCCTGAGCGTCATCGAGGTCGAACCCATCCGCGGTGCCTGGCCCCGCAACATCAACCTGATCGGCAACTGGCTGATCGCCGCGGGCGCACACTCCAACACCCTATCGGTCTTCGCCATCGATCCAACGACAGGAACACTGACCTACCAGACGAAGTCCTCCAGAAACGTTCCCGGCCCCATCTGTATTCTATTTAAAAAATAATTTGCGTCATGCGCCTTCCTTGCTGAATATGACAATGCATTATACGACGTTGGCTATCGCTAAATTCCGTGCACGGAGGTCGTCGCGTGCGTGCAGCTATAGAATGGAGCGGTTGTGAGAGGTTTCGTACAAAAAGTCCTGATTGGATACTGCGTGCTGAGCGCCGCTACTGCCGCGCCGCTGCCAGACCTTCCGGCAGCGGCAAACTGGGCCATTCACCTGGATGCAGATCGGCTTCGAAAAACGCCGCAAGGCAAAACGGTTTTGGCGCAACTTGAACAAGGCGCTGCGGCCAATGACCTGCTTGCCTTGAATGCGCTGTCACGGTTTGGCCTAGGCAACAAACTGCAAAGCATGACACTGCTGGGCGTCAATGATTCAGGGACGCACGCGCTGGCGTACGCCAAAGGGCGATTCAACCAAAAGGCCGTATTGGCCACGATGCAGTCACAATCGGGTTATAAAGCGCTTGGCTACAAAGGACACACCGTCCATCGTTGGAAGGCAGCGTTTAACGGCGTAAGCAAAAACGTCTACGGCACCTTTACAGGCAAGGACGCGCTTTGGATCACCCTCTCAGACAAAATGATTAAAACATCCATTGAAGAGCTGATCCTGTCACCCAAAACGGCATTGTCGAGCACACCGCTTGTGTTGCCCGCGCTTTCGGGTTCGACTTTTCTTTGCGGGGTCGCCCGGCCGACAGCCTTTTCGCTGGGCAGGTTTGGCGGCGGGGCATTCAACCAGGTGGACGAAGCACGTCTGACGCTGGGCCTGAAGGAGGACCACGTGGCCGGGGCACTGACCATTGATGCAGGTTCGCCGGAAACGGCCTTGCAGCTTAAGACGGTCGCGCAAGGCATGATTGTTGTCGCCAAGCTTGGACGTCAGAAGAATCCGCATCTAGCTGATTTTGCCCAATCGCTCGTTGTCACAACGCAACGTCAACAAGTGAACATCGCCACCTCCGCACTGATCTCCGACCTGCTCGCCTGGTGGCGCCATGCCAAGTGATCACGTCACGCGTGCATGAGAGACACCAAGATTTCATCGCATAGTATCGCTCAAGGCGCGGGGCCATTTCCCCACTCGTCGCAAGCTCCTCGCTCGAGAAAAGGCCCTACTGGCGCTTCAGATCGCTCACGGTGCGTCCAGCGAAAAGGGACTAGGCAGCGCAAAAGCATCGAAGCTCATGTCGCGCAACCGGCTCCAAAGTAGGGCCTTTTCTCGAACGAGGTACGAGTGGGGAAATGGCCCCGCACAGAGCATGTGCGAGCCGCAGGGAGAGCCTCAGGGGACAGGCCAGCCTTGGCAATGTCAGCGGTGAGTGAGGTGGTAAGTGTACCGCTCCAGCATATATCGGTCAGCGCGTGGCATGGCGCCATATTACCGGATTCTGAGTAAGTCGCCAGAACTGTGTTTCGGTACCAAAAAGAAGATCTAAGACCCAACCACGACCAGAATATCACAACAAGTCTACCGCCAATGGCCAAGTTCCGTGGGGCGCCCACGCTTCCAGACCACAATATGTTGTTACTGTGAGCATTACCGACGCTTAGCGTCGAGGGGACGGTAAGGACCCGCGAAACGTCTTAATATGCGCCAGCCTGTCGAGCTGCGGGCTTAAGGCTTGTGAGGTCACAGCTCGTTGCTCAACCAAGTGGACGCGGCATCGGGATCATACTTGGTCCATGTTTGGCCGACGAGTTGCATGGTGCGTTCACGTTGTTCATCTGAGCCAATGGTTTCCGCCCATGCGGCCGCCGTTTCGGGGAGCGTAGACGCGGCGCGCTCACAGAATTTCGTAACGGCCTCATCACGCAGGCTCCCAGCATTCAGCGTCAGCAGGAAATCACTCACGCCCGCGGGATCAATACTGCTCCAGGTCGAAACAACATAGCTCACGGCCTTCTTCTGTGTACGAGGGTCGCTGATCGACAGGGCAATTTCGGCCGCTTCAGCGGGATACTCGCGCCCCGCCCGGGACGACATGGTATAGAGTGCATTGTTCTTGATCGCGCTGTCATCCATCTGTTCAACCCAGTCCATGGCGCCGCCTGGATCAAGGCTCACCCAGGACCCCAGCACGCTTGAGATGGTGGATTTATAGAGTTCCTGTTCGGGCAAGGCCAGAACCATAGCTAGGGCCGCGGCAGGGTCCTCTGCGGACATGGACACAGCGATGCGTTTGTATGATGCCGGCTGCGCGGATTCATCGACATTCCCGGCGACCCAGCGAATTGCAGCACTGGCATCCTCGCGGGCCCAATGCTGGACGAGCACAGAGGCCATTTGATTGCGAACGGCCCCGGCTGGTGTGCCCAGCACAAAATCTGCCGCTTCAGACGGCGAACGAAGGATCCAGTGGTTCGCCAACTGAGAAAACACGATTTCTTGATCCTTACCAGACGGTAAATCACGCATCCAAGCCACGCACTTGTTCAGATCTGTGGACGCTAGGCGATCTGCAAGTATTTTCAATGCACCGCTACGGTGGCGGCCTTTTGGCATTTCGTCTACGGCCAACGCGGCCAAATCCGGATCCGCCAACACGATTTCGGTCACATTCTCGGCAATCACCTTAACCTGCATCCACTCCGGCATCTGTGTCAGCAACCGGTCCATGCACGCCACGCCACCGTCTTTGATGGCGCCACTGAAAATCGTTGCCACCATGGAGGTCCTTAAATTTGCGCCAGGCATGGCGAGGGCATATTCAAGCGCCCCTTCCGGATCATCGTTGGCCCATTCGGTCAGCAATGCCCGGCACGCACTGTCTTGGTTGCGACCAACCTCCATACGCTCCACCCACGCAATTGCAGCCGCGCGATCAACGCGCGCCCACTCGGTTGCGATGCTACCAAACGCATACGGGAAGAAATTTATTTCATCTTGCATGGCCAAAAACGCCGCAGCCCCCTCTAAGTCCAACGACGCCCATCGTGCCATGAGCGTGCCCAGTGTACGCCCTCGAATATACCCATTGGACATGGCAAGCGTGCGCTCAATCAACGCGGGCAACTCGTTCAGCGTTGCTGATTCGGCAATCGCCACGAGCGCTCTGTAGTCCCGATGATTTGCGGCATCGAACCGTTCAAGACTCGATCGTTTGTCGCCCTTACGTGCGGCCTTGTTCGCGGGCACCGATTCCGCGTCGTGATTTGTGTCTACACGCAGCGACTGCTCCGCTGCATCGACGTCTAGATATGACTCTGCGATGTGAGCGGGAGCATAGCTTTCGCGTTCAGGACGATTATGCGGCGCTTCATGCTGGGATTGAACGAGGCCCGCCTCGGCGACCCGCACAGGCGCAGCCCGGGTGCCACGACCGATACAGATGCCAACGATCAGGCAAGTGAGTCCGCAGAAGACGATTGCAAGTAAGGCCGATTTTTTGTTCATGATGATCTCCAATGGGCGACACGAAAGGCACTGCGCATCCATGCCCAACAGGTTCGCGGGCAAATCACGATACGCTCAGACAGCAATATGCTCGACCAGCCAGTGCTCGGAGTCAATCCCTGTCTGCACATGAATTGCTCGGCTCAGGGCAGATCGCACGTACGTGGCGGTCCGGGTTGGCGTCGCCATGCTATTTAAGAGCTCGACGGCTTGCCCGCCGTAGCGCGCAGCGCGTAGGAGGGAGTCTCGTACTCCAGTTTCATGATTCGAGAATCTCAACTCGCTGGAGTACGACGCTCCGCGGAGCTTGTCACGCGTCCCGCATCGCTTTTTCCTCTTGCGGCATTGACGCGTATTGCATTTTTACGGAAGAAATGGCCTTCGTGCCAACGAGCAGCGCATGTGCGACCGTCGATACGTCTCAGAGTGCTGTCAAGGCGGCCAGATGTTCATCGTCATGCTCAATGTTCACGCCATGATGGCGCGCACAAGCTGCGACCAGAAGATCCGTTGCGGGAACCGTGACACCACGTTGTCGCGCTTTGCGTGCCAGTTCGTACGCGGCAGTCCACACGGCTGGATTGACGTCCAGTTCGGGAAGATCGCGTTGCATGTCCCTCAGAACCCGTTTCTCATGCTCCCCACGCGCGCCATTCCACAGTTCGAGCCTGATCATGGGGCACCAGGCGGCTTCACCGGTTTCAAGAAGAACGCGAACGCGCTTGGTTACTGCGGCGTCTCCTCGCGGTCGCAGACTGTGAATCCATGCCGAGCTATCGATAAGCGTCATGCTGTGGTCAACCTGCTTCGCGCTGGCGCTTGAGATCGCTCACCGACATCAGCTCTTTGCAGGTGCCGAGGTGCCGCGTGAGCGCCGCCATACGATGGTGCGCATTAAAGGCTTCCACGGCTGCCAGAATCGCCGTGCGCTTCGTTTTGGTGCCCGCGAACCGCATAGCATCCTTTAGAACCTTTTCGGGAATATCAACCGTCGTTTTCATGCTTCTATTGTTGCCCGATTTGGAATCTTCGTCAAGCCTTGCCTGCGAAAACACTAGCATCACACAGAGTCGAATATCGGGCATAAAAAAGCCTCATTTCTTAATGTTTAAGAAGCCGCGACCCAAAGCTGCATTGCAGAAACCCTGAGCTTGCTCGGTTTCGGTGGACAGTCTGTTCTCTTAGTGAGAGTGCTGAATTCTGCATCTCTATCAGGGTTTATCGCCATTCATAATCGCACTCTCTTGATCGCGTATCCCGGCGGAGCCGCCTCCCTCCTTCGCGCTCCGCTAAACTAAGCGGCTCGACGGAGTCTCGTACTCCAGGAGAAATATTGTCACCCATCGCGTGGGCGCCCCAGCAGTCCATCAATGAACACAGGGGCATCGCGCTAGGATAGAGACACCTCATGATGCCTTAGCAGCCCCTTTGGGTCCCCTTACCGGTAACCGTTAAGCTTGGGAGATCCTCAAGTCTGCTGCGCACTCCGCGCGAATCCAAAGCTCCGACTTCGTCTGAGCACTCCATATGAGAGCGGATCGATATGGAGTGCGGAGACGGAGTCACCGCTTTTCTGCAGCGCGGAGCGCGCTCTGGGTTTCGGTAAAGCCAAGCTTAACGGTTACCCTTACCGGCTCGTAAGCATTATAATCGAAACAGGGTCTGTCCCTCCTCCGATCATCGTCCAACCGCATCACGATCCCGAACATGCAGGACCAAGTGGACATGATTGTTGGCAGCGCAAAAGCATCGAAGCTCATGTCGCGCAACCGGCTCCAAAGTAGGGCCTTTTCTCGAACGAGGTACGAGTGGGGAAATGGCCCCGCACAGAGCATGTGCGCGCCGCAGGGGAGCCGCAGGGGACAGGCCAGCCATGGCATTCACCACGAAGGACGCGAAGCGCACGAAGGGAAAAGAAAAACATAGGATTGCGTGAGTGCCTCACGGATTTCCTCGCTAAGTATTCTGCATCATTTGAGTGAAGGATACATTGGGCGATGCGTGATGTTATCCGTATCCTGCTCAACATCTTACTTCGTGTCCTTCGTGCTCTAATGCCTGCGGCTTCACAAGTTCGTGGTGTCCTCTGATCCTTTCAAGTTTAAGAGCTCGACGGAGTCTCGTACTCCAGGAGAAAACCGGTCTGCCCCTGCCTATCATTTCCCCAAAGTACCGACCATTTCTGCCGAACTTGTTCTAGCGCGGGGCCATTTCCCCACTCGTCGCAAGCTCCTCGCTCGAGAAAAGGCCCTACTGGCTTTTCTGATCGCTCAGCGTGCGTCCAGTGAAAAGGGGCCAGGCAGCGCAAAAGCATCGAAGCCCTTGTCCCGTAACCGGCTCCAAAGTAGGGCCTTTTCTCGAACGAGGTACGAGTGGGGAAATGGCCCCGCACAGAGCATGTGCGAGCCGCAGGGGAGCCGCAGGGGACAGGCCAGCCATGGCAATCTCGTGAGGCGAGACGTATCGCGATAACATCAACCGCAGCGAACATCGTCATATCGAGTCACTTGACCGCCGAAAGGGATTTCTGGCGCAAGGCTCTGAAAGCATGTATCATTGTTGTCATGAATAGAGCGAAGGGCGCTTCCGTGCCCGCACGAGCCAAGAATAACAGCATGATACGGAGTTTTAGCGTGATACTTCATGAATCAAGAAACCCACGATGTTCCCCTATCGTTCTCGCGGCCATGCTACTGGCGACGCAGGCCGCGTGGGCACAGCCGACGGTCGACAATGGCAGCGGCGCGACACCCGGGCGCGGCATCGCCACACTTAATGGAGATGTCATTTCAACGAACGGGGCCGCGACGACAGCCTATACTTTCTGGGGCGAATCCGACGGTGGTACAAACACAATGGACTGGGATCAGTCCATCAACAACGGCGTGCTGAGCGAAGGTCCGTTCGCCACCAACACCCCGCCTACCCTTCTCTTCGGCAAGCGCTACTACTACCGCACCTATGCTACCAACATCAACGGCGAAGCCTGGGCCGCGGCCACGACGAGTTTTCTGACGCTCTCGCCATCCATAGAGACGGTGTATATTAACTACGACAGCGGTGGCACTAAGCCGGTCGGTGTGGGTGTTGTCGGTAACCCGGGCGACCTGTGGAACCAATCAAGCGGCGGCAGTGGGTGGAAAGATGTTTCCACATGGAATATAGGAAGTCTGGCGGACACCACCGGTGCCGCCATTCCGAGTGCGTCCCTAGCAATCACACAACCGCCCAACTTCCTCGGCCATAATGGTACCCAAGTCGTTGGTGTTGGCGGGGGCGCCCCCCCCCCGACGTCATTGCCCGCGCCATTTGACTTTTCCCTTGGAGACGCGCTTGCGGGCAAAATATTGTGGACCTTCAACGGTCTCTCGGATGCGACGACATACGACGTTTATGTTTTCTGGAAATA
Source organism: Kiritimatiellia bacterium (assembly GCA_047615735.1). Taxonomy (GTDB): domain Bacteria; phylum Verrucomicrobiota; class Kiritimatiellia; order UBA8416; family JAIOPI01; genus JAPKCZ01. The sequence goes on from JBLHHU010000127.1 coordinate 7,808, forward strand.
CAGTGGCGCCGGGCAAGCCCCCGCGTCAATCACAGTCAACGGCAGCGCTCCGCAAACCCTCACGTATGCCTCGGTTACGGCCCTACCGGCCGAAGGCAGGGACTACCGCCGCTACTCCGGCATTGTGGCAACGGGCGCCAAGATAGAGATTCTGACAACCTGCCCTGACACCAACGGCGGAATATCCGGATTCCAAATCGTCAGCGTGATCCCGCCGCCGAGTTTGGTCAACACAGCCGCCACCGGGTACACCTTCACCAACGCGGTACTGCACGCCACGCTGGATGCCACCGACTCGGTCTACGATGTCTATGCCTATTGGAACACCGTCGACGGGGGAACCAATGTTGCGGCATGGACCAATTCGGCGTTTGTCGGGACCTGGACCAATGCGCAATCGGTCGCTATTGATGCGCCTGTTTCAGGGTTGATTTCGAATGCGCTGTATTACTTTACCTTCCGCGCTGTGAACGAAGCCGAGGAGCTATGGGCGCCCAACGTGCTCAGTTTCCCAAACAGGGAGAACGAGATCCTGACTTTCGGCTTACCAGGCATGCCATCCGTTATCGCGGGAACCAACATCACATGGACCATCGCCCACGGATCGGATGTATCGAATCTTGCGCCTGAGTACACGGTATCCACCGATGCCAATGGCAATCCCGCATCGGGGTCCACTCAGGATTTCACTGGCCCACAGGTCTATACCGTAACGGCCCAGGATTTCTCCATGCAAAGCTACCTAGTCACGGTTACAAATGGCCCGCGGCCGAACGACTTTTACTGGATAAAAGCGAACCCCGCCGGTGGCAACTGGAGCGATTCATCCAACTGGACAAACGAAACCGGCCTAGCAGGCGCACCGCTCGCAGGCGGCGGGGATGACTACCACCTCCATTTCGACTTCGAAGACCCGGGCTATGTCGCCACCCACGATCTGGGCAACGGCTTCCTGCTCAACCAACTCAGCATCGACAATGGGACACCTACAAGACAAACATTGAACATCTCCGGCAACAGTCTCGTATTCACCACGAATGATCAGGGCCAGCTGCCACGAATAAACGTGAACAAAGATGAGAATTTCGTGATATCGAGCGCCCTTGTCCTTGCTGACGATCTGTACATTGGCGGAAACCAGAATGCAAATATAACGATTTCGGCAGCTATCTCTGGGGGCGGAGGCATCATCAGGACGCGGGGCGGTGGTTGGGGATCACTCTTGCTTTCAGGGCCCAAGACCTTCGCGGGCGGCCTGACGCTTGGCGCGCCCGGATTTACTGACTGCACTGTTAGAATAGACGACGTCGCCTCCTTGGGAACCGGGACATTGCGATCTGAGATCGTGAACGCCCAGTTAATATGTGCCTCCATCAATCTAGCTGCAGGCGCGGGTGTGATAAACAATATCGAGATAGCCGACGAGGCTAGCCTTATCATAGAGACACGAGAGACCGGCTACCATATCAAACTCTCGGGCACGATTTCGGGTTCCGGAGACCTCCGCAAGCAGAACTCTGCCACCTTGACCTTGACCGGTGTCAACACCCTCAGCGGCACAACGACGCTTGCCGGCGGCACGCTGGTGTTGGACAACAGCTTGGCCTTGCAGAACAGCACACTCGACTACATTAACGGCACCGTTGTCTTTGCGAGCGGATTCACAAACGTCACGCTGGGTGGACTCTCCGGCGACGAACCGCTG
>JBLHHU010000128.1:0-9355 GCA_047615735.1 Kiritimatiellia bacterium
ACTGCCTCTGGATGAAGACGGCTGCATGCCCGTCCCTGACGGCCACGGACTGGGTGTCAGCATGGATGACGCGCAAGTGAAGGAAATTTCAGTATGACCGATGTTGCTGTTGTAGCAGGCCTACACACCCTCGCCATCCCGCCTGCTGGCACGGCGACGCGGGCACAGGTATCGGAATGAGGGCATCCCAACGACGCTGTGAATATCGGCTAAATCCACTCGGCATCGATGGCCGCCAACCGCGTCTCAGCTGGACGCTGTCCGACGGTGCGCGTGGCGATCGACAAACGGCCTACCAGATATGCGTCGGCACGAGCCAAACCATGTTGGGCGACGGCACAGGTGACCTGTGGGACTCCGGCAAAGTTGACACCTGCGAGACGCATGGGATTCGCTATGGCGGCGATGCATTGCGGGCGGGTCAGCGGTGCTGGTGGTCGGTCCGCATCTGGAACGAAAAGGGCGAGGCATCACCCTGGAGTAGCCCGAACTGGTGGGAGATGGGCCTCCTGGATGAATCCGACTGGATCGGCGACTGGATCGGCAATGGAAAAGCGCTCCCGGACGAAACCGAAGATTTCTATAAAGAGGACCCCGCCCCACTCTTCCGAAAGACGCACGATGTCGCGCAACCCGTCGCGCGTGCGCGTCTCTACATTACGGCAGCCGGATACTACGAAGCATTCATCAACGGTGAACGTGTTGGCGATCTGTGTCTCGATCCAGGCTGGACCGACTATGAAAAGCGCATTCTCTATTCGAGCTACGACGTCACCGGGCACATGCAGCAGGGCAATAACTGCCTCGGGGTCACGCTGGGCAACGGCTGGTATAACCCGCTCCCCTTAACGCTTTGGGGACACAAGAACCTGCGCAATGCCCTGCCCGTCGGGCGCCCTGCGCTGCGAGCGCAGTTGCACATTGATTATGCTGACGGGACTCAGGATGTGATCGCCTCGGATACGAGCTGGTGCTGGCACGATGGACCGCTACGCAGAAACGACATTTATCTCGGTGAGGTCTTTGACGCCAGTCACAGAATCCCCGCGTGGAATCACCCCGAACACGTCGCAGGCGATTGGGCCGCAGCCGTGCAGGTGAACGCCCCAGGCGGAACACTGCAGGCGCAGTTTCAGCCCCCGGTTCGAACCACCGAAACAATCTCACCAACCCAGATCACGGAGCCCGAACCCGGTGTCACCATCGTCGACATGGGGCAGAACTTTGCAGGCAGCATTCGCCTTGCTGTCAAGGTGCCGCGCGGCACACGCATCACCCTGCGCTACGGCGAACTCCTGCATGCCGACGGCACCTTGAACCCTTTGACCAGTATCTGTGGCCAAATCAAAGGTACGCTCGACAGCGGTTTACCCAAAGGCGGCCCCGGCGCACCTGAATACGCCGTCCAAAAGGATGTCTACATCGCCAGCGGCGCAGCGAACGAAACGTACACGCCGACGTTTACCTGGCACGCTTTTCGTTATGTCGAATTGCGCGGCTGCCCCACCCCGTCCACGCCGCAAACCATCACAGGATTGCGGCAGCACGCCGATTTGGAGACGGTTGGCGCCTTCGCCTGCTCGAATGATCTATTCAACCAAATTCAAGAGATCACAGAGCGCACCTTCCTGAGCAATGTGTTCAGTGTTCAGTCCGACTGTCCACATCGTGAACGCTTTGGCTATGGGGGCGACATTGTTGTGACGGCCGAGGCGTACCTTGCCAACTACGACATGGCGCAGTTTTACACGAAAGCCGTGCGCGATTGGTCCGATGCTGCACTCGACGACGGCATGCTCACGGATACGGCGCCCGACACCGGCATCCAGTATTGCGGCATCGGTTGGGCGATCGTTCACCCACTTTTACTTCTGCTGCTATATAGGCATTACGGGGAAACGCGCCTCATTGACGAACAGTACGACTGTGCCGCAAGGTGGCTACGGCTCGTACGCGAGACGCAGCCTTCACACCTTGTTGAAACTGGGCTCAGCGATCATGAAGCATTAGAAGCCGGGGATCCGCCCATCATGGTCACGCCACTCTACCACCAGAGCGCATGTATCATGGCGACCTTGGCGGGCATACGTGGGTGCGAGGCGGACCAAAACGAATTCCAACAACTCGCCGACGCCATTGCCGACGCTTACACAGAAGCGTTTTTCGATTCTGGGAACGACACCAACCCCGCCGCATCGCAAGCCAGTCTATCCTTTGCGCTCTACGCCGGACTCGTGCCGGATGCACAGAAGCCTGAGGCGCTGCGACGTTTGGTCGATGACATTCAACAGAAACACAACGGCCGCCTAACCACGGGCATTTTCGGGACCAAGTATATGCTCGATGTGCTTTCCGAAAACGGATACGCCGATCTTGCCTACGCGTTGGCCACAGCGACGGACGAGCCCAGTTGGGGCTACATGATCGATCAGGGCGCCACAACGCTCTGGGAACACTGGGCTGAAAGTGACGACACGTTTTCACACAACCACCCGATGTTCGGATCGATCAGCGAGTGGTTTTACAAGCACGTTGCCGGCATCCAAGTCGACCGTGATGCCTGCGGGTCGGACAAGGTCACCATTCACCCGAAGCTAACCCACAAGCTTGAGTGGGCGAAAGCCAGCTATCAATCCATGCGAGGCGAAATCACCAGTCATTGGTATTGGCAAGGCGACGTTCTATATCTTGACCTTTATATTCCCAGCGGCGTCACCGCCACGGTTCACCTGCCCGCTCAGAACGCGGCTCAGGTTATGGAAGGCGATTCGGCAGTCTGTGATGTAGCCGGAGTGAAGACGCTACAGCACGAAGATGGAAAGATCGTGCTTGCGGTTCAGAATGGTGAGTATCGTTTCAGCGCCCCGCGCTAAAGCAAAAGCAGATCAGTCTGTGTAGCCAGGCAGATCGAGCACGAAGCCAGGTCGGTCCTGACGGAGCAGCCCCGTTGTGGGATCTGGATCGACATGTAATTTGGGATACGCCTTCCATTGCCCCCCATCGACCGCTTCCTGCTCACCGCCATCGACCAAAAAGGTCTTCGTCTGTTCGCGTAAGGTCGTGAGTGCGTCGGTGTTCGCCGGGACGTCCACATGATTTCGTGTTTCCAGCGGATCATCCTGGCGATCAAAAAGGTACTCCTTCTGATCCGGGGCGCAATACGTATACTTCCAACGATCCGTGACGGCCGTATACATCGCCTTCCCTTTTTCGCCGAGCTGAATGTAAACCGCGTCACGTTGGGTCTCGCCACCTTGCAGATCAAAGAGATCAACGCCATCCATAGAAAGCGCGTCCGTTTTGCAATCCGCAGCGCTTAAAATGGTCGGCATCAGATCAACGAGCGTGGCAGGTTGATCACAGCGGGTTCCGCCTTCGAATCGACCTGGCTGAGAGGCGATCATCGGAACGCGCGAACAACTGTCGTGCATGGAGCGCTTGCCGTAGCAGTTGTAATCGCCCAAGAGTTCCCCGTGATCCGAAGCGAAGACAATCAGCGTGTTTTCCTGCTGCCCTGTGGATTCCAAGGTGTCCAGGATTCGTCCGATCTGAAAATCGACAAACGAAATACATGCATAATAATGCGCGATAATATTGCGCGATAAATTCTTGTCGACGCCCTGGTCGCGCCCTTTGTAGCGATTCTGACTATGGTTGATGTAGCTCTGCAGGTCTTCCGAGCATTCAGGCACCTTGGGATAAGGCATATCAAAGGAGCTGTACAGTTTGTGCCACGGGGCAGGCGGTGCGAAGGGCGGGTGCGGATGCACATAGCTGGAATATAAAAACCACGGTTCATCACCGTCTTGCTGCGCTTCAAGAAAAGCGACGGAACGGTCGCCGATCCACTGCGTCGGGTGCAACGCCTCCGGAAGTTGTGAGACTTGCGGCACATAGTACATTTCGCCACGCACGGCGTGCGGCTCGGGCAATGCACCCCACCCTTTTTCCTCGAGATGATTGGTATAGTCGTCGCTGGCCCGGGCAGGCACTTCTTCCTGCGTTTCACGTGTCTGGAATCCGCGCATCGCGAATTTGTCCGGGGTGAAATGACATTTTCCGATACCATGTGTGCGGTACCCTGCATCCGTCAGCACCTGCACAAATGAGGAACGATCCGTGGGCATTGCATATCCGTTGTCATAGCACTGGGTGTGCATCGGATATTGCCCGTACATCATGCTGCAGCGCGCCGGCACGCAAACGGGCGAAGGTGAATACGCGCTCGTGAAAGCAACGCCCGACTTACAGAGGCGATCCATAGCGGGCGTTTTGATGATTGAATTGCCTAAGGCAGCAATCGTGTCGAAGCGCTGCTGATCCGTGAACAGCATGAGGACGTTTGGTTTCTTTGACATGGCGGCAGGCTAACAGCAAAAGGATGCGCGCGACAAGCATAGCCACATGCAGATGAAACTAAGAGGCGTACGCCGTTGATAATTCTTGGGAGATTATGCGCAAGCCCTCGCGCACAACCTTGTCGGGCTGCGAAAAATTGATACGTATACACTCTTGCCGATGCGGCCAATCGTCATGCATGCCGTAGAAAAAATGATGCCCGGGCACGACCAGTACACCTCGGGCTTTGAGTCGTTCGTAAAAGACCGCGGCGCTAATCGGCATATCGCGGCACCATAACCAGAGGAACATCGCGCCTTCCCATTTATGCAAGCGCCAGGGAAGATCGGCGTCAAAATAGTCATTCACCCAAATCATCGCCTGCTCGAAACGCTCGCGATAAAAAGGACGTACGACCTGCTGGCAGAAGTCTAAAATCCGGCCATCTTCAATGCAGGCCGTCACCATCGCCTGTCCAACGTTCCCGCTCGCAAGGCTGACGTTGGCATTGGCGGCGGACAAGGCGGCGATAACATTTTCCGGGGCGATCACGATGCCCGTGCGCGTGCCGGGCAATCCCAACTTGGAAAGACTGAGGCTAAGTATGACGTGTTCATCCCAATAAGGCTCCACATCCTCGTTCGTAATCCCTGGGAAAGGCGCGCCATAAGCGTTGTCGATCATCAGCGGAATGCCTGCTTCACGCGTCATATCTGAAAGCCGCCGTAATTCCTCAACGGTCAGTACATTGCCCGTCGGGTTTGTAGGGCGCGAAACACAAACCGCCCCAATCGTGTCGTTCAAATCCAGGGTGTCAAAATCAACATGGTATTTGAATTCATGCTGCCCAATTTCTTCGACCAGCGGTTTTTGGGATGTAAACAGATTGTCGCTCAGCCCCTGATTGGCATAGCCAATATATTCCGGCATGAACGGCAGCAGGATTTGGCGGTGCGAATCGTTCTCTGACGGACCGCCCAGCATATTGAACAGCATGAAGAAGGCGGCCTGGCTACTGTTTGTCACGGCAATATTCTGTGGGCCAATGTCCCACCCGTATTGCTCGCGAAGAAGCGTCGACAAGGCTTTCAGAAATCGTGGGTTACCCTGTGGCGCATCGTAGTGACACAGAATGTAGTCAAGCCGGTCACCGTCATTGGCCAGATTCTCAAACTCCTCGCGCCAGATGGCCTGCATACGGGGAATGGCAGCTGGGTTGCCGCCACCGAGCATAAGCGCATCGTCGTGCCCGGAGGTGACCTTGCCCAAGTCGTCCATGAGCTCCACAATACCGGAGCGGGCCGCGATTCTGCGTCCAAAATCAGACAGTTTGAGTTCTAAGCTCATGTCAATGCCTGCCGCGGTTGTTCCAGATCGAACTTGTTCGGTAACTTTCAATGTTGGGGTCGAAATCGGCGACAGGCACCAGCTCCCCATCTTTGACATGTGGATTATTGTTCGTTTCAAGCCACGTGATCAGACGTTGACGTCCTTCGCTGAGCGTGGCTTGCCAGGCAGGGTCTTCGGACAGATCATGGCATTCCTCTGGATCGTTGCGTACATCGAAGAGAAACTCGATGTTGTCCTCGCTATACCACAGATACTTGCTGCGCCCGTCACTCACCGCAAAAGCGCCAATACCGTCACCGCAAATATGGCTGCGAAATGGTGCTTGGGCGTCTAATAGAATCGGCGCGGCACTCTGCCCTTCCACAGCATCCGGGATGTCCACCCCGCACAGATCCAGCATCGTTGGCATCAAGTCGATCAAACCCACAGCGTGATCGGTATCGATTTGCCCTGGCTTGAAGTCATGTGTTTTCGACCAGGTCCTGGCGGGCGAGACGATAAATGGAATACCGCAGGATCCTCGAAAAAAGTCACTCTTGCCAAAATTGCCGTGGTCAAAAAGGTGGTCACCATGATCGCTCGTGAAAATGACATGCGTATTTTGGCGCAACCGCAATTCCTGCAGGCTTCCGAGGAGTGTGCCGATCATACTATCGATATGCGTAACCATGGCGGCATACGCACGGAAGATCTGCTGCATTTGCTCCGGGTTATCTTTAAAATCGTCGTAATTTTGCCATGCCTGAAGCTGTTTAAAGCGCGCCGGTGTCTTTTCCGCCGTCCACTCGCCCATGGGTGGAGCATCGAAAACAACATCACGATACAAATCATAGTACTCCGGCGGCGGACACATTGGAGGGTGCGGCTTGTCGAATGACGCAAAAAGAAAGAAGGGACGCGTGGGGTCGCGGCGGTCCAAAAACTCCATGGCTTTTTGTGCGGTCCAGTGCGTTGCCGTCAAATGCTCTGGCAGCGGGCTGGGACGATAGCCGTATTGATTATTCCCCAGACCATGTGTGTAAGCACGATGCGCGTAGCCCTGATCCGCCAGAAACATTTCGTAGTCATCCTTGAGCGTTCCGTCTTGCGTACGCCCCTCTTCGTTTAACTGCACATCCTCGAAACCAATTCGGTTACGTTGCGGCCACGTGTGTAGCTTGCCGGATGCAAACGTCTGGTAACCGGCGCGCGTCATTACTTCGGCAAGCTTGGGACCTTGCGTGAAAGGCAGGTTGACGTGATTCTCGTTCATGCCGATGGCATGTCGCCCCTGCCCCGTCATCATAATACGGCGCGCGGGAACACACATGGGACAACTGCTGAACGCGGCCTGAAAATTGACGCCTTCATTGGCCAGTTGATCGATCTGTGGCGTTTGCATAAAACGATGTCCGTTGCAACGCAACCAATCCATGCGCAGATGATCACACGAAATCAAGAGGATATTCGGGGTTTCGGCATTCTTGCCAGGATCTTGATCATACGGTTTCATCATGATTTCCTATTCGAAAGACCTGACCGCAGGCCGCTAAAATTACGTGTGTGGATGCACGATCACTTTGCCGCATTGTCCGGTCATCTGAAGCTTCCACGCTTCCTCGATGCGATCAAGCGTAAAGCGGTGCGTGATAAAGCGGTCCAACGACGGCCCCACCTTTTCGATCATGGCCAGCATGTCGGGTGCGTCGGTGAGGTTCCAGTGCCAAATACCATGCAGGCTTAGGCCGTTGCGGATCATGCCGTCACTGACGTGCACGGCATATTCCCCCGATTCACCGACGAATGCGACGTGCCCTTTACGTCGTGTTGCTTGCATGAGGATATCCATATAACGCGGCTGCCCACTCGTTTCAACAGAAGCAGAAGCGCCCTGCCCATCGGTCAGCTCCTTGATCTGCGCCACCAGGTCGCCATCATCCGGATTGAGGACAAGATCCGCGCCGAGATCCAATGCGAGTTGGCGACGATAGGCGTTGCGCGCGAGACCAATGACGCGCGCTCCCCGATAAACCGCGTTAATGACCGTGCCGAGTCCAACGGGCCCGAGCCCACTCACCAAAACGGTGTCGACGTCTGTCACCCGCATCGTTTGCATTGCGTTCCAGGCAGGTCCGAGACCGCAGCAGGCCATCGCAGCATGATCATATGACATGCGCTCAGGGATCGGCAGTAGTAACCAGTCCTGCTTGAGGCAATACTCGGCATAGGCCGCGGCGCCTGCGTCACAACCGCAGGCGGCGTGCGCATCGACGGGGTTCTGGCAATGGATGTAGTCGCCGGCGAGGCAACACCGGCATGTTCCACACCAGAAGCCGGGCATGACGACGACACGGTCGCCGACCTTAACGTTGCCCGGACGAGCAACCTCAACGACTTCGCCAGCAGCCTCGTGCCCAAGGCAGGACGGGTCTTCATCACCACGTTTGAATTCAGCGCGTTGACAACCGTCCGCATAATCTGCGTATTCGGTACAGAGCGGAGCGCTCATGACTTTGACGACAACGAAGTCGTCTTTGGCTTGTGGTTTTGTGACGTCGACCAACTGACACTGCTCGACACCGGAAATGGTAACGCTTTTCATAAGTCCCGTTCTGTCTGATCGTGACGATCAGCCACCGGGGTGCGTCGTCTCGTTGTTATTCGCGCCCATCGCATCCAGCCATTCCCGGGGCAAGGTCTTATGGAGAATACGTGCAATCGCGAGTCGCTCTTCAATCTCAATGTCGGCATATTTGTCACCATCAGGATCATCGGCCGTCAGAACGTCCCCAAGTTTAGTGAAAAATATTCTTAGGAACGACGGTGGTAGATCCGCAAAGGCCTCAGCATACACCATGTAGCTGAAACGGTAGCGAAAAAGTCTTTGTACCAAGTCCATCGTATAAAGGGAATCCTGTTCCGAACCCACGCCCGCTTGTTTTTCGAAGGCCTCTTTAAAGGCTCCCGATTGGCCTAAGACGTTCTTGGACAAGGGCAATTCATCGTAGAAAAACATGACATCGAGCAAATTTTCCGCCAGACCATTGAGCACACGTTGACTGGTTTCTGTCAGCTCACCGGGTTTGAGTTGCAGCAGCTCAGCGATGGCCTGATTCTGATGCAGGCGCAGGCGTGTGTTCAGCTGCGCTTTGGCGATCGCGTTATGCGCCATGGCCTGATGCTCAAGCACCATGAGTGCGACAATGTCACTCGTATTGGTTAGATACCGACTTGTATCAAAAATGCCATCGAGATCAGCGAGGATGCGTCCCTGGTCTTGCACCATTCTGGCGGAACCGTCCGACAGACGTTCAAAAATCATGTTTCCCTGATGGCTACGATCTTGGTGATCTCCCGTCACATACCACCCGCCCCAGCGCTGATCGAGCGGCGTGCTGTGATCCACCAAGGTCGAGCCGTTGGAGAGAATCGGCTGTCCGTCATCAGCCGGAAAGACGGAGCGTACGAGCATTCCGGGAACATCGTGCGTGCGCGAACTTCCGTGACAGTCGAGACACGAGGCTTCGCGTTTAGGCGTCAGTACATTGTCATGGATATTCAGAACATAGAAGACAGGTCCCAGTTCTGGATCATTCGTAATGATTTCGACACTTCCGCCTGGAACCCAGCCAAGATAGACATCTTCGGAATAAAAAAGCGCGCGTGGATGTTCCGGCGAGATGAGTCT
>JBLHHU010000129.1:0-9308 GCA_047615735.1 Kiritimatiellia bacterium
AGAGATCTCGCTAAAGAAATTACTGACGGTGGGATCCGCCATGAGGCCGACATGCCAGAGTGAAAAGACACAGCAAAGCGACACGAACTTCATGGATAAAAAACGGCGTCTCATGATGCTTGTCATGGTAACAGAAACGGCGCGCGAATGCACCTGCATTCACGCGCCGCTAGCGGATGACTAATCTCGCCTACGTGGCTCAGCGCACCGCTGCAGCCAGCGCCTTGTCCAGATCAGCAATAATGTCGGTTTCGTTCTCGATGCCGATCGAAAGTCGGACCAGTTCCGGCCGAATTCCGCCGGCGAGTTGCTCAACTTCATTGAGCTGCGCATGCGTCGTCGTCGCCGGATGAATGGCGAGGCTTTTTGCATCCCCCACATTGGCCAAGTGCGAAAACAGCTCCAAGGATTCAATGAACGTTTCGCCTGCTTCACGTCCACCTTTAATACCAAAGACAACCATCGCCCCACCCTTGCCGTCCAGATAACGTGAATTCAAGGGGTTGGCCGGATCACTGGCAAGGCCCGGATAGCGCACCCATTCGACAGAACTGTGCTGCGACAGATACTGCGCGACGGCGAAAGCATTCGAACAATGGCGATCCATTCGTAAAGGCAAGGTTTCAATGCCCTGCAAGAACATCCAGGCGTTGTCCGGCGAAATGCACGCCCCCAAGTTGCGCAACGGAATCACGCGCATGCGCAGAATGAACGCCAAGGGGCTCAGGTCACCCAAGTCATGCGCCCAGCGAATGTCATGATAACTAGAATCCGGCTCATTCATCGTCGGAAACTTGTCGGATTTCCAATCAAACTTGCCCGAATCCACGACGATGCCACCAATCCCGGTCCCGTGCCCGCCCATCCATTTGGTCAGCGAATGCACAACAATGTCGGCGCCATGCTCGATAGGACGCTGCAGATACGGCGTGGTGAAGGTGCTGTCGACAATCAAAGGCAGGCCGTGTGCGTGCGCAACCTCAGCAATCGCCTCAATGTCCGCGACATCCAGCCCCGGGTTGCCAACGGTTTCAAGGAAGACAAGTTTCGTCTTGGGCGTAATCGCTTTGGCGACGTTTTCCGGATCGCGCGGATCGACAAAGTTTGTCTTGATCCCGAATTGGGGCAGGATGTTGTTAAACTGCGTGTATGTGCCGCCGTAGAGGTTGTTGGCGGAAACGATTTCATCGCCCGTCTGACACAGATTGATCACGCAATAGAAGATTGCGCTCGTTCCCGAACCCAGCGCTAGCGCGGCTGCGCCACCCTCCATGGCCGCCACGCGTTGCTCAAGCACATCCTGCGTCGGGTTCATGATACGCGAATAAATATTGCCCAGCTCTTTCAGCGCGAAAAGGTTGGCGGCGTGTTCCGTGCTGTTGAACACATAGGAGGCCGTACGGTAAACGGGCACGGCGCGGGAATTCGTGGCCGTATCGGGTTGCTGTCCGGCGTGAAGGCAAAGTGTCTCAAATTTCATGCATCTCTCCTTGCGATTTTATCGTGTTTGAGTGAACCGATTGATTACAACACCCTACGACAGATGTCAACGAACTCGCATTCATCACCAGAGACGCTTGACTCTAGCGGGCATGCCTACGATTATGCTCGCTCAATAACCGACGTGCCAGCTCACCACCGAAGGAACGATCCTATGATCACACTCTATATAAAGCAGGTAGCCCTCTGGATTCATTTACTCTGCATGTTGGGTTGCTTCGGCATGGTCATGGCAGCCACGATCGCGGCGAAGTCGCACACGAAGGAAACGCTCTCTAAAGATAAGACATTGAAAATGGCCGCACTGATACTGGCAGGCGGCCTGCTCGCCGGAATCGTCGTCTTTATTCTAAAAGTGCGCTTGTTCAAAGAGCTCCCACCGGGCTTCATGATGTTCATCATGATTAAGTTCTTTTTACTGGTCTGTGCTGGTGGCGCTCTGGCGACGGCATCGAAAAAGGCCTCGCAAGGCGACGCCTCGGCAAGCCAGCTCGGACGCACGATCGCGCTACTGGCACTCGCCAGCGCGGCGCTCTTGGGTGTTTTCCTTCAGCCGACCATATAGAACCCGTCCAATCCAATGGAAGTTCCACCCATGTCACTGAAGGTCTATACCTATAAGGGCTGCGGTAGCTGTCGAAAGGCATTGGCCTTTCTGGATAGTGAAGGTATCGCCTATACGCAGCATCCAATCCGCGAAACGCCGCCACGTTTGAGCGAGCTGCGCCAAATGGCCGCAACGTACAACAACGAGCTGCGTAAACTCTTCAACACCTCGGGCGGCACCTATAAGGAGATGAAACTCAAAGACCATCTCCCCAACATGAGCGGCAAAGAACAGCTGGAAATACTTGCCAAACACGGCAATCTTGTCAAAAGACCCTTCGTCATCGCCGAAAACACGGCTATGGTCGGCTTCAAAGAAGACGAATGGCGCTCAAAACTAGGCCTATGATTGCATTCAGGCCAACAAAGGAAACACCTTTGCCTTGAAACAACAAAAATGAGCACCGAAACTTAACCAAACTCCTTGATCTTGCATCCGAATCAGGCGAAAACAACCCGTGCACGCACGGAAAAACCAAATCTTTCCGATTTACCCAACAGAAAACCTTTTCAAATTATCTAAATAAAAACAAATTCAACAAACATTCAAAGTTTACCCTAGACAAGAACCCTAAAACTAAACTAAATTACTAAAAGTTAAACAATCAAAACCAAAAGCATCTAAAAACGCAGACAAAAACAAACAAAGACAGCCACCCACCTCAACAGGAGGACAACAAAAATGGCACAACAAGAACTAACAGGCGCTGATGCGCTGATCAAATGCCTCGAAGCTCAAGGCGTGGAATACATCTGGGGACTCTCCGGAGGTGCCGCACTTCCGATTTTTGACGCACTGGTCGACTCCAAGATCAAACTCATTCTTGTACGCCACGAACAGGGTGCGACGCACATGGCCGACGGCTATGCTCGTGCGACCGGCAAGCCCGGCGTTGTTCTCGTGACCAGCGGTCCCGGCGCAACCAATACACTGACAGGCATCATGACGGCCCACATGGACTCCGTGCCCATGATCGTGATCTGCGGTCAGCAGATTCGCGCCATGCTCGGCAAAGACGCCTTTCAGGAAGCTGACGTTTTCGGAATCAGTATGCCCATCGTCAAACACAGCTACCTTATTAAGGAAACGGACGACATTCCGCGAATCACACGGGAAGCTTTTCATATTACAAATACGGGCCGCCCTGGCCCCGTGCTGATCGACATCCCCAAGGACGTCAGCTCCGGCCCATTCACAGGTGATTTGTATCCCGAAATGGACCTCCCCGGCTACAGCCCCGAACAGGTCACCCTCGACAAGGATGAGGTTCTCGCCATTGCGGAAGCCATCAGCAAGTCGAAACGACCCCTCATTCTGGCCGGCCACGGTGTCATCATCGCTGGTGGCAGCCAAGCCCTTGTGCGTCTGGCTGAAAAGGCAAAAATTCCGATCACCAACACCCTACTCGGCAAAGGCGCCTTCCCCGAAGGGCACCCGCTGGCGCTGGGCATGCTCGGTATGCACGGAACAGCCTATGCCAACAAAGCCGTTGTTGAATGCGACTTGATCATGTCCATTGGCTCACGCTACGACGACCGTATCATCGGAAAAGCCCCGTTGTTCTGCAAAAATGCGACACGCATCCATGTCGACATCGACAGCTCAGAGTTCGGCCGAATGATCAAGTGTGATCATTATTGCCATGGCGACGCGCGTGAGTTCATTGAAGAACTGACCAAGCACGTTGGCGAACTTAACACCGGCGACTGGCTCGAGCACCTTGATGGCTACAAAACCAAGTACCCGCTCAACTACAAGGTACAGGGCGGCCTGAAGATGCAGCACATCCTCGACGTGCTCCAAGAAATGACCGACGGCAACGCCATCGTTGCGACCGATGTCGGCCAACACCAGATGTGGGCCGCTCAGTTCATCAAAACGAAATCCCCTATGACATGGCTCACGTCAGGCGGTGCCGGCACCATGGGCTTCGGCTTCCCGGCCGCCATTGGCGCCCAATTTGGCGCGCCAGACAAGGAAGTCTGGGCAATTTCCGGTGACGGCGGCTTCCAAATGACCATGTGCGAACTGGCCACGGCCGCCATCAGCAAGCTGCCCGTCAAAGTGATCGTGCTAAACAACAGCTATCTCGGCATGGTTCGCCAATGGCAGGAACTTTTCTACGATCAGCGCGAAAGTGGTGTCGACCTCGTCGGAAACCCAGATTTTGCCAAAATGGCAGATTGCTTCCCTGGCGCGCAAGGGTTGACCCTGAAACGCGCTGCCGACATTCGTAAAATCCTGCAGCGCGCACGCGATTACACGGAAGGACCAACCATCATCAATGCGATCGTCGAGAAGACCGACAACGTGTTCCCGATGATTCCTGCCGGCGCGGCGCTTGAAGATATGCTTATCGAGCGCCCGAAAGGTAAATTGGCCAAACCGACAGGGTCCACCTGATTCGGCGCCTCACGGACACACAGCAGAACCTGAAACAACCGGAGCTTCAATTATGACTACTTCAATTGACCCAGATGAAACAATGCACACACTGAGCATATTCGTTGCCAACAAACCCGGCGTCCTTGCACGTATCGCGCAAGTCTTTGCCCGCCGTGGATATAATATCGACTCCCTCGTCGTCTCCCCTTCCAAAGAAGGGGAGTTTTCGCGCATGACGATTGCCGCCCAGGGATCGGCCGACGGGCTAGAACAGATCCTGTTTCAGCTGGGCAAACTCGTCGACATCATCCGCTGCATCGATCATTCCGATGATTCCGCAGTGGTTCGCGAAATGGCGTTGATCAAAATCGGCACCAACGTGAACGAGCGCACCGAAGCCCTGCAGATTGCGGAGCATTTCGGATGCAAAACCGTTGATCTCACCGAAACGTCCATGATCGTTATGGTGACGGGTGTTTCAGAGAAGGTGGATGCCTGCATGAAAATGATGCAGAAATTCAACATCGTCGAATTGGTTCGCACCGGTAAAGTGGTGATGGCGCGCGGCGACACCGAGACCTGATCCAGACCGGTAAAACACAGGCTCAATTCCGCCCGACGGAAGGCACCAATCTGGCGGGCCTAGGCGCCCTCAAAAGGCGCCTTCCGCCTAACGATAGGCGCCCGCATTCGTATTCCGCCCCTGACTGAAAAAATCTCGATTTTTTAACGTATGTTTACGTAATTGAGGTTGATTCCGCGCCGGGCGAATGGTACTAATAAGAGCTTACCTACTTTCAAGGAGAATTGAATGGCACAAGAGGACAAGGGCCCTAAGTACGACGCTACAAAAATTACCGTTTTGGAGGGCATCGATGCCGTCCGAAAACGTCCTGCCATGTACGTGGGTGACACCGCCGAACGAGGTCTCCACCACTGCGTATTCGAAGTCGTCGACAACAGCATCGACGAGGCCCTCGCCGGCCATTGTACGCATGTCGAAGTCAGCATGAACGCTGACGGATCGGTCACCGTTGTGGATGATGGACGCGGAATCCCCGTCGACATGCACGCCACCGAGAAGAAACCAGCCGTCGAAGTTGTTCTGACAACACTGCATGCGGGCGGAAAATTCGACAGCGACAGCTACAAAGTGTCCGGCGGCCTGCACGGCGTAGGCGTTTCCTGTGTAAACGCGCTCAGCGAGTGGCTTGAAGTGGAAGTGCGTCGCGACGGGAAAATTCACCACCAGCGCTACGAAAAGGGGCGCCCTGTCACCAAGCTAAAGGTCATCGGCGACACCGACGGCACAGGCACACGGGTCACATTTTCGCCAGACACGACTATTTTTCAGACGAATAATTTTCAGTGGGAAATTCTTGCAAACCGCCTACGTGAACTCGCCTTTTTGAACAAGGGCGTTGTCATCACGTTGCGCGAAGATCAGGCCGAACGCGAAGAGACCTTTGAATTCCAGGGCGGCATCATGGAGTTTGTCCAGCATCTCAACCGCAACAAAACACCGGTTAGCCCGGAAGTCGTTTTGATTGAAAAGGAACGCGATGGCGTGGTTGTTGAAGTGGCCTTCCAGTACACGGATGCCTACACCGAGAACATTTACTGCTTCGCCAACAACATCAACACGATTGAAGGTGGCACGCATCTGAGTGGCTTTCGTTCCGCGCTGACCCGAACGGTTAACGCCTACGCCAAAGCGAGCAAGTTGATCAAAGACGATAAAGAAACGATGACCGGCGATGATATTCGAGAAGGCATCACGGCCGTGCTCAGCGTCAAAGTCCCCGACCCTCAGTTTGAAGGTCAAACCAAGACCAAGCTGGGCAACAGCGAAGTACAGGGCATTGTGGAATCGGTTGTTAACGAAGACCTGTCCGATTATTTTGAAGAAACACCACGTATTGCACGCCGCATCGTGGAAAAGGCAATCGTGGCCGCACGTGCACGTATGGCCGCACGCAAGGCACGCGACCTGACCCGACGCAAAGGCGCGCTCGACATCGCCTCCCTGCCCGGAAAACTGGCCGATTGCGCCGAAAAGGACCCCGCCAAGTCCGAAATCTACATCGTCGAAGGTGACAGTGCCGGTGGTTCCGCCAAACAAGGGCGCGACCGTCACTTCCAGGCCATCCTGCCATTGCGCGGCAAAGTACTGAATGTTGAAAAGGCGCGTTTGGATAAGATCCTGAACAATCGTGAAATTCAAACGCTGGTGACCGCCATCGGAGCCGGCATCGGCAAGGATGATTTTGATATTGCACGTGTTCGCTACCACAAAATCATCATCATGACCGATGCTGACGTCGACGGTGCTCACATTCGCACCCTCCTCCTGACCTTCTTCCACCGGCAAATGCCGGAGCTCATCGATCGTGGTTATGTCTATCTGGCCCAACCGCCGCTCTATAAGATTATCCACAAGAAGAAAGAGCAGTACATCGACTCGGACGCCATGCTCACACAGAAGCTGCTCGAACTGGGCGCAGATGATGTCAGCATGCAACCTGCCGATAGCGAAGCTAGCTTCACAGGCAAAGGCCTCATGGACGTGCTACAGGTGCTGACGCGCATCGAACGTGTCGGTCAGGCGCTCTCACGCAAGGGCATTATTCTCGAAGAGTATATGACCCATCGTGATCCTGAAACGGGCGATTTCCCGCACTATCAAGCGACGCTAATGGACGGTAGTGACGAAATACGTTTTCTGCATTCCGAAAGTAAACTGAAAGAACTGATCGAAACAGTTGAAGAGAAGCGTCGTGCCGATGCCCCACCGCCCCCGACCGAGGAAGAAGTAGAAGCCGCCGCCGCCGCGGCCGCGCTCGACCCATACGCGGAACCTGTTTATGTCGAAGAAGAACAGCCTGCAGTGGACTTCTTTGAGATCTACCAGGCGGATGCGCTCAAACGCCTCGTCGCCAGTCTCGAGAAAAAGGGACTCAAGATGGAGCACTACGAAAAGGCGGATTCCCCCCTCTTCACACTCTCCAGCGGAGGCGAAACCAAACTGGAAGCATTCTCCTTGCCCGAACTCTTAAATTCAATTCGAGACATGGGTCAAAAGGGTCTGACGTCGCTCCAGCGCTACAAAGGTCTGGGCGAAATGAATCCGGAACAGCTTTACGATACCACCATGGATCCCGACAAGCGCAAATTATTGCGCGTTGTGATTGATGACCGTGGGGTCGCCGACGATATGTTTACAGTCCTGATGGGCGAAGAAGTCGCGCCACGGCGTGACTTCATTCAGGCAAACGCTTTGAACGTTCAAAATTTGGACGTGTAGGACACGGGGTGGCCGCAACGCCACGGCCACGATAAACGATAATACCGATCTAGCATCTGAACACGAAACGGCAACGGGCGCGCATTGACGAGTCCGAATGACGAGAAGAATTAAGTATGGCTGACGAAGAAGCAACCGACATCCCAGACGAGGCAATCGAGCGCATCGAGACCATTAACATCGAAGAGGAAATGCGTGCTTCCTACATCGATTATTCGATGAGCGTTATTGTTGGACGCGCCCTCCCTGATGCACGTGACGGGCTCAAACCTGTACATCGTCGCGTTCTTTTCGCAATGCGCGAGCTTGGCAACTACCACAACCGGCCCTACAAAAAGTCCGCGCGTGTCGTCGGCGACGTCATTGGTAAGTATCATCCTCACGGCGACAGTGCTGTCTATGACACCATCGTTCGTATGGCCCAGGAATTTTCCCTGCGTTACCCGCTCGTTGAAGGTCAGGGAAACTTCGGCTCGATCGACGGCGATCCTCCGGCAGCCATGCGTTATACGGAAATACGCATGGAGCGTCTGGCCGAAGAACTGCTCTCAGACATCGACAAAGACACCGTCAATTTCGGACCAAACTACGACGGACAGCTGCAACAGCCGCTCGTCATGCCGTCCAAAATCCCGAACTTGCTACTTAACGGCTCAACAGGCATTGCCGTGGGCATGGCCACGAATATTCCGCCCCATAACTTAGGCGAACTGATCGACGCCGTCATCCTCGCGATCAACAATCCTGCCTGCACCATTGATGACCTCATGGAGCACGTCAAAGGCCCTGACTTCCCAACAAACGGACTGATTTGCGGCAAAAACGCGATTCACTCCATGTACAAGACCGGCCGTGGTCAAATGCGCGTGCGCGGCAGAGCCGTCATCGAAGAAGATGAACGCGGCAAGGGCATCATCCTCATCACGGAAATCCCGTACACGGTCAACAAAGCCAATCTGATCACCAACATTGCACGTTTGGTGAACGCCAAGGTGATCGAAGGCATTTCTGAAATCCGCGATGAATCAAACAAAGACGGCATTCGTGTCGTCATTGAGCTCAAACGCGGCATCATCCCCAAAGTTGTTCTGAATAACATCTACAAGCACACGCAGATGCAGACCACGTTTGGCGCCATCATGCTCGCCCTAGATGGCGGACAACCCAAAGTGATGAACCTGAAGCAGCTCATCAATTGTTTCACCAAACATCGTTTCGAAGTCATCACGCGTCGAACGCAGTATGAACTGAACAAAGCCGAAGCCCGTGCGCACATTCTCGAAGGCCTCAAGTTGGCCCTCGATAACATGGACGAGATCGTCAAGATCATCCGCGGTTCAGCACGCCGCCCGGAAGCGAAAGAACTGATCATCGGCAAATTTGGATTTTCCGATATTCAGGCCGACGCCATTTTGGACATGCGTCTCTACCAGCTGACCGGCCTCGAGCGCGACAAGCTCGAAAAGGAATACCAGGAGCTGATGACGTTCATTACCTACCTTAAGGATCTGC
>JBLHHU010000130.1:0-9243 GCA_047615735.1 Kiritimatiellia bacterium
CGCTGTCTGAGTCATCACGATGAACGAATTTCAAGAAACACGAATCAATTTCAAGTGGCACGAGCCCAAGAAAACCTACGATGTCATTATCATCGGCGGTGGGGGACATGGTTTGTCGACCGCCTACTATCTGGCCACGCGACATGATATCACGGACGTCGCCGTGCTTGAGCGTAGTTACATCGGCGGCGGCAACTCCGGGCGCAACACGACCGTGATTCGTGCCAACTACGGTATTCCGGAGGCGGTTAAGTTTTACCAGCGTAGCGTCGATCTGTACGAGCAGCTCGAAGCCGAGACCGATCGTTGGATCATGCATAAGACGCAGGGCATCCTCTGGATGTGCCATTCGGAAGCAGGCATGATCAAGGAACATGCGCGCGCGGCGGTGAATCGTTCCTTCGGAGCTAGCACGGATTATGTGACACCTTCTGAGATTAAGGACATCTGCCCTCAGGTCGATATTTCAGGAGGTGGCCACTATCCCGTAGTGGGGGGATCTTACTACCACGCAGGGGCCACGGCGCGCCATGATCGCGTTAATTGGGCACTGGCTGAAGGCGCCAATCGGCGCGGCGTCCATATTCATCAGCGAACGGGCGTGACCGATTTGATTATGGACAAGGGAAAGGTGGTCGGGGTTCAGACGAACAAAGGACCCATGTACGCCAAAACCGTGCTTTGCGCTGTGGGTGGTCACGTGACGCGTGTTGCCGAAATGGCAGGGTTGCGTTTGCCGATCCGCACGCATCCGCTGCAAGCCTATGTCACCAATCACTATGAACATAAACTCAATACCATCGTTGCGTCACTTGACTTGTTGTTCTATTGCTCGCAAACGCCGCGTGGCGAAATGCTTATGGGCGCCGAAATCGACCGCCAACCGAGCTACAACAATCGTTCCGGCCACCATTTTTTGCAAAGTTGCTCTTTCCGAGCGATGACCGTGTTGCCATTCCTGAAAAACTTGCGCATTTTGAGACAGTGGACGGGCATCTGCGATATGAGTCCCGATTACTCGCCGATTATTGGTAAAACCGGTGTTGATGGATTTCTGATCACGACGGGTTGGGGAACCTGGGGCTTTAAAGCCATTCCCGTTGACGGTGAACAGCTTGCCCAACTCATCGCGACGGGCAAAACACCGCCACTGATCGAGCCTTTTCGATTGGATCGCTTTGCGCGCGATCGCACCAAGGCCGATCGGGGTTCGGCGGGTACACATTGATGCTTACCTGAAGGAACGTTATGTCTCTACAGATTGAATGTCCAAATTGCGGTCGACGCCCTGTCGAGGAGTTCGCCTATGGCGAAATCCCCGTCGTTCCAGAAACCATTACGGATCCCGACGCGAGGGATGTCGACAGGGCATTCATGCTCAACAATCCGGAGGGCGTCCAACGCGAAGCCTGGTTTCACACCTTTGGTTGCCGGCGTTGGCTGTATCTATACCGCGACACCGTGACGGATGAGTTTGTAAAATCAGCGAAATAACTTTAAAAATGAACAGACTTTCACCATTGAACGAAGACATTGAAGGATGCGCTAAGAGATGCATAAAAATTTAAAACCACGTGTAGGCTATTTTTCCTGCGGCTTGGCTGCATACTGGCCTCAGTTTCCGAGCTTGCTCCCCGGTATTGACGAGACCATGAAGCGCCACGTTGCCCAGTTGGAGAAAATGGGCTGTGAAATCGTGCATGGTGGCCTTGTGGATACTGCCGACAAGGGCACGGCCGTCGGTGAACTTTTTGCTCGTGAACGCGTCGATCTGATCATTGGCGAAATCATGACGTATACCGCGTCGCATATGCTCGTGCCGATTGCGCAGCGCAACCAGGCGCCGTATTTAACGCTCGCGCTTCAGATGGCACCGACCGTGCCCTACGATGCGATTGATACAGAAGAATTGTCGCTCTTTGGTTCGGTGATGACATGCACGGAAGTGTCCAATGCGTTCAAGCGCTGCGGCTTGCCTTTCAACTGTGTTGTTGGCGGCGATTTCCAGGACAAAGTCTGGGCAGAAATTCAAGAGTGGGTCGAGGCCGCGTCGACACAGCGCGCTTTGCGTGACAGCAAACTGGGTGTGCTGGGGCATTATTACCCAGGTATGCTGGACATGTACACCGACCTCACGCTGCACAAACGTATGTTTGGTGCACATCTTGAGATCCTTGAAATCTGCGATCTCGCTGAACGCGTCAATGTGATTCAGGACGAGGCCATCGATGCCAAGGTCGCCGAAGCTGAAGCGATGTTCCATATGCCAAAGCCGGGCGAAGACCGCATCACTGCAGAAGTCAGTCCTGAGGAATTACGCTGGGCGGCACAAGTCGCTTGCGCACTGGATCAGCTCGTCGAGGATTTTGATCTGGGCGGCTTGGCGTACTACTACCGCGGCTTGAATGACAATTACTACGAGAAGGTTGCCGCAGCCATGGTGATGGGAAACTCCATGCTAACCGCACGCGGCATTCCGTGTGCCGGTGAGCTGGATCTCAAAACCTGCGTGACCATGTTTATTCTGGAGCACTTCAATTCAGGAGGGTCATTCTGTGAGCTGTACCTAATCGATTTTGAAGGTGGCTTTATCGTTGTCGGGCATGATGGGCCAGGGCATCTAAGCATCGGTCATCAAAAACCCATTTTGCGTGGTATGAAGCTTTTTCACGGCAAGTCCGGGCATGGTGTTTCGGTTGAGTTCAATGTTAAGAATGGTCCCGTGACCATGCTGGGATTGACGCAAACGCACGACGGCAAGTTCAAGTTTGTTGTCGCTGAAGGCGAATCGGTTCCCGGTCCAATTCTTCAGATTGGCAACACGAACACGCGTGTTAAATTTGGTGACATGCCGCCAGAGGACTTCGTCAAGGCCTGGGCCGATACGGGTAACTCTCATCATTTTGCATTGGGTGTGGGTCACCAGATTGGGAAGATTCAAAAGTTGGCCAAACTGATGGATATCGACGTGGACGTCGTTTACAAAGCAGCTGCGCCAAAGGCGTAGCTCACATTGTGGTATGTCTGAGAAGAGAGGGCGGCGCGCCGTGAGCAATCGTTGTAACTTCACATTCTGGACACCGGGTCACAGGCCGAAAAACGGTGCGGGCTTGTTTGGTTGTGCGTCACACGGCGTCGCTGCGTCGGGTGTCTGGCATGAGCCGGAAACGGATGCATCAGAAACATGGCCGAGGTCGCTTTCCGGCGCTGTTGTTTCCGGTGCATATGATGCGGTGATCGCTGAACTGGCGCTCCTTTTGCAAAAACCCTCCGCTGCAATCATTCTTTTTGCACAGGGCACCGGCATGGAGGTCTTTTTACGGTCCTGGCATACTTTATTCCCTGACGTTCCCGTTGTAGGCGGGGCTGCCGCACGTGGCACCGACGGGGCTCAGGGCGAACTTCTGCCATCGTCCGTGGATCTAGCGGTCTTGTTGATCGATAGCGGTCGATGGCGGGCTGAGGCATTGAACGTTCATGACGTTGAGACGTTGCCACTGGAGTTTCGTGCGGATGGAGCGCGTCGGATCACACATTTGCGACCTGTGGGCGCGAAGGCGTGGCAAACGGCCGTGGATCTTTTTAAAGGGCAGCAAGAGGCTTGTGGACGTTTAGCGGATGATTTTGAGTCGATCACGTTGAGCGATATAAACGGACGCAACATTCACTGTTCTATCGACGGCGATGATTTAGAGTCGGGCGCGGACCTTCCTGAGGACGGACCCCTGGATCTTCGCGTCGTCACAGCTGAAGATGCCGCCAAGCGTCTCGCGCACTTTTGCGCGGAACCGGATGCACTTGTCTTTGGTTGCGCCGGCTTACGCAGTTTGCTTGATGAACCGTTGGCGGTGGCTACGGGAACATTGGTAGGGTTTATGTTTGGTGAACTTGTTTCGCTGGCCAACGGCCCACAATTCGGAAATTTAATGGCGGCTCGTTTGACGCCTGTAAGTGATTGAGTGTTTTACGGCAATACGCCAGATAGGTTTTGTATATGAAATTCAAATACGGCGCTCACCAGATGATGTGGAAGACCCACTGGACGGATGCTGATCTTGGCATTCTCGATCGGGTTCGGGAGCTCGGCATAACACTGTTCGAAGTGTCGATTGGGGACGATGTCGTCTTCGACGGACCCAAGCTCCGCAAGCATGCCGAATCGCTTGGCGTTGAGTTGACGATCGGTCCGGGAAATGTGTGGCCCATGGAGTGTGATATTTCACACGACGATGCAGAATACCGAAAGCTGGGCATGACCTGGCATAAGCGCATCCTCGAGCGTTCCGCTGAATGCGGTGCCGCAGCGTACTGTGGCGCAATGTATAGTCATCCCGGGCGCGTTTGTCGCCGAGCACCCTGCGCGGATGAATTTGCACGCGCTGCCGAGAATATGCACGAACTCGCTGCCTATGGGGCGGCATTGGGCGTCCGGCTCGCTGTTGAACCCATGAGTCGTTTTCGTAATCATCTGATTAACAATTCCACGCAGGTTGTCCATTTGTTGGATGTGGCGGATCACGAAAATCTCTACATCAATTTGGATACCTATCACCTGATCACTGAAGAGCGTGATTACGGTGCCGCCGTTCGGCGCGCGGCATCACGCTTATGGGGACTACATGCCTGTGAGAACGACCGTGGTGTGCCGGGTGGGGGACTTGTGCCTTGGGAGGATGTCTTTGACGCGCTTCTCGAAACCGACGACACCGTAAGGCTGATGCTCGAAACCTACCGCACTGGCCCAGACGGCTTCGGTTATGAGCGTGGGATTTTCTTGAACCTTTGCCCTGACCCGGAAGCGTACGTGCGCGAAGGCATGGCGTTTCTCAAGAGTCTTGCGGGCTAAGCGTGCTGGGCGCGTGGTGAATGCCCTACTTCAGCCGAACCGAACCGCGGTAGAAGACCTCGCCGGTGAGGTTGTTGGTGTGCATGATCATCACGTCTTGTCCCAATAGGTTTGTGCGACCCGGGACGGGTATCCACGGCCCTGCTGGCAGGTTTGTGCTGTGTAACATGTCGTAGCGACGTTCCATGGCGTCGTAGCCGGGGCCGATAGCATCCAGTCCCATAAAACGAACAACCACTTCGCCGTTACTGAGGATCATGTCTATGGCGAAATAGCTGGCGTCGTTCGTGGGAATCGTTCCGGCAACGAACTCGTCACGATCGGAAAGACCGTCGCCATCCCAGTCTTGATCACTGAGGCCGCTGCTGCGATTCGTGTCACCTAGTGCGTGCAGTTCCCATGCGTCTGGCAGGGCATCGCCGTCTCGGTCTAAGCGGTAGGGGATGCCGTGGATGGCCCCAAAGGTATTGAAGGTCGAACCCGGAATCTGGTTTGTGTGGGTTGCAGCAATCCAATCGGCGGAACGTTCGACGTTTTCAATACGACTCTCGTCGATGTGACCATCCCACCAACCACGCCAATCCTGGCCGCCGGAGCCAAGGTGTAGCCCTTCATCACAACCGGTGATCGGCCGTCCATCAAACGTGCGTTGTAGCTGACCATCAAGATACATTTTTGCCACACCGTCTTTTCGGGTTGAGACGCCGTGATGCCACTGATTCAGTGTGATCGCACCGCCAGAAGCATCCCAACCCCCAGTATTCTGCGCGGCGTGGAAGCGTAAGCTGTTGGCACGAACGGCGAAGATGAATCCATTGTGCCATGAACCCATGATCCCGTGGTCGTTGCCCTGGCGCGCATAGAACCACGCGCTAATCGTATAGTCACCTTGCAGAATAAAGTCTTCGCTTTTGGGCACAGAGACATAGTCGCCGGGATCGAAGGTGTTTGCTTTGCCGATGCTGCCGTACAGGTTGCTGACGCCACCTTGCGCGCTACCGTCATGCCCTCGAGGTGTCGCGTCTTGAGCGTCGGTCATTTGCATGTGCCATACGCCCATAAAGTCCTCGTCCCACGTTGAACCATCCGTGGCATAGCTGGGAAGAACGATTGCGCTCTGATTAAACCAGTGCGCGTGGATTGTCGTTCCACCGGGATGAAGTTCTGGCACTTGGACCCATATAATGGATTCACCGTTCGTATCCCATGTTTCGATTTCGAAATTGAGGAGTTGTGTATTGTCGTCCGTGGAGAAGCGCAAGTCGCCCCCAGTGCCTGATGCGAATGTGTCATAGTCAAAGCTGGGGATCGCCGTGCTGAGGCGAATCAGAGCCGGCCAATTGGTCAGGACGGTTGATCCGCTGTAGCTGTTGAACGAAATGGGGGTCCAATGGCGCCAGTTCTGCAAATAATCGGAGGCATCGTCATCAATGATGGTGCCTTGTGCGCTAGTGCCGGACAGCGTCACGTCCACGGGCGCGAACAGGGTGACGTTGAAATGCTCCTGTGGTGCTTCGGCGTCTGTATCTGCCTTCACAATTACGGTGAACGGTGCGCTGAGTTGGTTGGCGGGGACAACCACTGTGCCCACCTTCGCAACGTAATCTAAACCTGCGACTGCCGTGCCGTTCGCGGTTGTGTATTGCGCAGAGACATCAATCGCGCTCCGCGCGGATAGCGTAACCGTGAAGGTGGCTATAGGGTCAATAAAATTGCCTTCCGTGACACTGGCGTTGCCGATAGACATTCTTGGCGACAGGGTTGTGAAGTTCGTGCTGGTGTCGGCCCAATCTTCACCCAACAAGCTCGTGTTGGTTGCGTAGCTTCTATAAAAGTAGGTTTTGTTGGCCACTAGGCCGTTGAGTGTGGTGTTGAAGAGCACGTCTTCATTGACATGGCCAAATGTGTTGGTTGCATCCCATTGTGCTGGGACCGTGCCACCGTTGTTATCGCCCCAGTATATTGTGGCCATAGCGTGATCACCCTTGATAAGGGCAGCGTTTATCGTGGCCGATGTTGAGGTAATAGCGCTTGCGCCGGACCCATTGGTGACGTCCGGGTCGTCACTCGTGATCATGGTGTCGGCGCTATCAGGAGTGCCATTGGTTGCATGGACCAACGATGCAATACTGACGCTGATGGATTCGTCTTCCTCTTGCAGCGTGTCATCCGTTGCGGTCAACGTAATGCTTGCGCTCACGCTACCCGCGGGTATCTGCGTGGTGACGGCCGTTGCACTGTAGTCTGTGTCTTTAATAGCGTCCCCAGAAAAAGAGAGATTCACGGTCACATTGGAGACAGAAGGGGCACTCAACATTGCCGTGACGATAGCCTGTCCGTTTGATTCTGCGATGGTCGGGTTGATGGGTGCGACGCTCAGCGTCACGGCAGGGCGGGGCGTCGTGAACGTGGCTGTCTGGTCCGCCCAATCGTCACCGGCGCTGTTCAACGCATAGGCGCGGTAATAGTAGGGTGCGCCTGCAAGGGCCGGAACGGAAACCATGTTTGTGCCGAGGAGCACGCCCCCAAACGTGTTCGTGTACTGCCAGTTATTCGCTTCTGTCTGGCCATCGCTCAGGCCCCAGTAGATGCGCAACTCTCCGAAACCACCATTGTCGAGGCTTGCCGCGAGGGTGGCATTGGTTTGTGTTATGGCGGACGCTGAACCATTGTTAGCTGTCACTTGACCCATCGTCTCGAAATATGCGCTGGGTTGTGCCCAAACATTGGTTGCCGTGTTTTCGCCGTAAAAGGCATAGTGGTAGCCCGTCTGCGGTAGCAAACTGGATACAGGAACGCTGATTAACCCTGCATGGCTATGGAAGGTCCCGGCGAAGCGGCTCATCTCCCAGTCGCCAGCGACGTTCAATCCATTCGTGCGCCCATAGTATACATAGACATCAAATGTCCACTCAGCGCCACTCAGGGTTGCATTCAAGGTGACCGTATTACTCTGCACATTGGACACAGGCGTGTTTATGACGCTTGCTGCTGGGGCGTCGCCTGTTGCATAGCGCCATTGTGGCGACTGTGTCGTTGGGTTGACAACCAGTTCGCTTCCTCCGGGAGGGGTGTACCAGAACGCCAGATTTTCGCCACCAGCAAATTCCTGGGCGAAGAAAATGAAGTTGTATCCTTGCGCGGCGGTCAGCGACTTGTTTCCGTTTCCGTTCCCGTCGTAAGGGCCCACCCTGTCGCTATTATCAAATACACCGTCATCGTCCATGTCAATGAACATCAAGCCTCTGTCGTCCTGACTCCAACGGAAGTTGTAGCTGCCGGTCGACTCAGGAAAGAATCGGCCACTCAAGGCGGTAACAAAGTTGTCACCAATGTGGCCCCCGAATTCGGTCCATGTGTTGACGGGGCCATAGAGGATGATGTTCTTTGCGGGGTCTTCCGCTAACGTGAGTACGGTGCCCGCTTTGTCGCCAACAAACACACGCGTCAATGCGTTGGTATAGCTGGCGCCATCCAAGTTGATGGGGGATTCATTGGCTGCGGTTCCTGCGAACATGGAGCCACGTAACCCATCTGTAAATTCGAAACCGTCTATTGGGCGAGGCATGCTGAAGTTGGTGCTTGCGGGTGCCCAATCGGTGCCGGCCGCATTCGCGGCGTAGCACACGTAGTAATAGTTTGAGAATCCGAACCCGGCGTTTACGGTTGTCGCGAACGTGCCTTGCAGTGTGTTCGGTAAGTCGACAACATATTCATAGTTGGTTGACGTGCCGCCGTCCGTGCGACCCCAGTAAATCTTAATGTCTGCGACGTTGCCGGTGAGCAATTCGCCGTTTAGTACAGCCTGACCTGCTGTGATTGTGGCGCCGGTACTGTTGTGCACTGTGGGTGACGTAACAGTTATGAAATTGGCCGAAGGATCCGCCCAAACCTGATCAAGGCGATTACTGGCCAGGAATGTGTACCAGTTGGTGGTGTTCGCGAGTAAACCGGTGGCCTCATAGGTGGGGCTGTAGTCACCATCATTGAATGTGCCTAGGAGAGTATGGTTGGGCCAGAGCGCGACATTCGTGGTCTGGTTCTCGGGCCCCCAATAGACGCGAATGTCGTAGGTCGCGCCGAAGCACCTCAAGTTGGCATTCATCCAGCCTGATGTGATCGTCACGTTCGTGGCTTGCAACGTGACTAGCGTGGCCTCAGTGCCAATGTTTCCGCTACCTGTGTAGGCCGTTGCGATGTTATATTTTTGGGATAAATAGGCGCCGAGCTTGTTCTCGTCGTCGTCGGACAAAGTGCTGTTATAAGCGACCACTTCGGCCGTATCGAAGTAACTTCCGTTCCACGCGTCCGTTCGGCTTCCGACGATCATGTCGCGGGCATGCGTGCCACTATTGGGTCCCGACGTGACTTTCAAAACCATAAACTGGCTGGCATCG
>JBLHHU010000131.1:0-9223 GCA_047615735.1 Kiritimatiellia bacterium
CGGGCGTGAAAAGCCAATCCGAACTCAACGCAATCACCGTCATCTTCGAGCTGATGCCTTTGAACGCATTTTTTAATAGGCCGTGATTCGCAACGAGGTCGTACTCATCCATCGCCCGTGTAATATGCAGATACGAATTCGCATCAAATCGCTGCGTGAATTTCTCGCCCTGATATTCCAGATACGTCTGCACCTGGAATTTGGGTTTATTTTCCTGCCCTTCGGCCGTTTCGATCTCGACCGTTCCGGAATGTAGCGCGCCCTCGTTCCAGCGATCTCGACCAAATTTTTTGTTCATCATTTCGGGAGACAAATACGTGATATGGGCAACTTTCCGGGCCAGGGCCAGACCTTTGCGGGGGATACGGCCACTCTCGTAGTAGTCACCGCCCTGCCAATCCGGGTCATCGCGGATTGCTTTGCGCCCGACGACGTCAAAGGCCAGCGCCTGAGCGGAAAGCCCCGCAGCTGAAGCAATGCAGATGCAACGATCGACGCGATCAGAAAACTGAACAGCCCATTCAAGCGCCTGCATGCCGCCAAACGAACCGCCAACCACGGCCGCCAGCCGCTCGATGCCAATCTGTTGCAAAAACAGTTGATGCGCGCGAACCATGTCCGTGACCGTGAGTTCAGGAAACGCCGCACCATAAGGCTTGCCCGTCGCCGGATTCAAAGAGGATGGACCCGTCGACCCCTGACACCCGCCGATGACGTTGGCACAGATGACAAAATAGAGATTCGTGTCTATCCCTTTGCCGGGCCCGATCATGCCAGGCCACCATGGACCCGCCTCTTCAGGAGCTGGCGTCGCGTGCACCCCAGCTGCGTGTGCATCGCCTGACAAGGCATGACAGACAAGCACACAGTTGTCACTGGCTGCGGAGCGCTCGCCATAGACTTCGTACGCAATGGTGACTTCGGCGAGGTGGCGCCCGCTCGTCAACAGGAAACCTTCCGGAGGTAATTCCAGTTCAAAAAGCAGCGTCTCGACGGGGCCAATTTGATCAGTTTGTGTTTCGTGGCTCATAGGACGTTCCAAGCCGTAAAACATAGCGCGGGCGTCGGCTTAAAGCAAAACCATTCAGACGGGCGCATTTCCCGCGCGCGCAACGCAAAAGAAGACCAAGGCCACTACGTCGTCGTCGCGCCTTCAGGATTTGGCCTGTCCCGGTTTGGCAGGAGCAGCGAAAAGGTGCTGCCTTTTCCGAGCGTGCTTTCGACCGAGACGCGGCCGCCATGCGCAAGGGCAATGCGCTTAACAATCGCTAGTCCCAGACCGGTTCCGCCCAGTTTTCGACTACGCCCCTTGTCGACACGATAAAACCGTTCAAACAGCCGCGACAAGTGTTCATTTGCGATGCCCGGTCCCTTGTCCTGAACCCGAATAACAACGTCGTCGCCCTGCGTCTCAGCAGACACCACAACAGCGCCGCTTTCCCCACCGTACTTAATCGCGTTATCAAGCAGATTGATGATCGCATATTCAACAAATCCGAAATTCAACGACACACACAGATCCTCGGCACAGACCGTCTTCACCCGCGCTTCCGGTTTCGATGCCGAGACCGCATGAACGGCGGATGCGATGACGGATGCGAGACGTACGTGCTCAACATCCAGAAACTTTTCTTCCGACTCATGCTCAAGACTGGAGAGCGTCAGCAAGTCCGTGATCAGGGTTTGCAATCGATCGGCCTGACGCGCGATGGCGCCCATAAACCTGTCGCGATCCTCGGGTCTGTGCTCGGTACCATCCAGAAGGGTTTCCGCAAATCCTTTGATTGAGGTCACCGGCGTGCGTAGTTCGTGCGAAACATTAGCAACGAAATCGCGACGCATGCTCTGCAGGCGGCGCACTCGCGTCACATCATTAAACACGAAAACACCGCCGCCAACCTCCGACGCGGCATTGGTCATCACGGCACCACTGACCTGCAAATGGCGATCGCTGCTGCGCAGATAAATATCGCGTTCAACGGAGAGCCCGTCTTCGATCGTTTCTCGAATGGTCTGCAGTAATTCCGGATGTCGCATCACATCACGTATGTCGCGCCCCTTGGCATCCTCGGCATCTAACCCAAGCAGGCGCGCCGCCGCCGGATTTAAGCGCGCAACGCGAAAGTCCCCACTGACGGCAAGAACACCTTCCCTCATGCAGGCGAACAGCGCATCTTGTGCGTCACGCTGCTCGGTAATGGTTGAAATGCGGTCACTCAGTTGCGAGGCCATGCTATTCATGGCCGATTGAAGATCGTCGATTTCGGAAATGGACGAGGCCGCCAAACGCTCACTTAGATCGCCTGCAGCAATCGCCTGAGACACTTTCCGCAATCGCAACAACGGTTGCCGAATGGCGTGCGAGGCAAGCATGGCGACAAACAGAGCGATGACGGCGATGACACCCCCTGTTAACATAACATGGCGATTCAATCGCTTCAGCCGTGCTTCGACCTGATGAAGTGAAAGCGCCGTACGCGCGGCAGCCACGACGGTGCCGTCGCGCTGAATCGGCAAGGCAACGTACAACATGTCCTGATTTAGCGTATGACTGAAGCGCTCACTAGACCCGGGCGCGCCCGTTGTTAGTGCCGCGTGAATCTCCGGCCGACGGCGATGGTTGTCCATACCCAAAGGGGTTGCCTCACTGTCTCCGACAACAGATCCATCAGCCAACACCACCGTGATGCGACACCCGGAAGCGCGCCCCATTGATTTACATATCGCATCGACGCGCGACGCCACCAACGACACGCCGCCGTCTTCCAACGTGGCGATCAGCATACGCGCCGACGACGTCAACTCGTGCTCCAATGAGGCGCGATCATGGTTGGCAAAATAGCGAAACGACGTCCACGCCATAGCCGCAAGACACAACACAATGACCCCGAGAAAGGCCGGATACAGTTTCCAAAAAAGGTTACGTTTCATTGCGTCCCGTTGATGCGTGCGCACGACATGTGTCGAAGGCGTCGCCAGACCGTTCCTGATGGCCTCTATACATCGTCGTCCCGAAAGCGATAGCCAACGCCGCGGACCGTTTCGATACAGTTCGCATGAGGCCCAAGTTTTTTGCGAAGCCCCACGATCTGAACATCGACAGAGCGATCCGTGACCGGATAGTCACTCCCACGTACGGCATCAACAATTTGATATCGCGTGAACACCCAACCCGGGCGACGCGCCAGCGTATGCAGAACCTGAAACTCAGTAAAGGTCAACTCCACGGGCTCCCCGTCTATGCTCACCTGGTATCGACCCGGGTCAATTTTGATGCCCGCGACGGTTAACGTTGTGGCAACATCTTCAATCTCGTTGCGGTGGTGCCCTCGGCGCAGCACAGCCCGGACACGAGCCAGCAGTTCACGTGGCTTGAACGGCTTGGCGACATAGTCATCCGCACCCAATTCCAAGCCCACGACGACATCCGACTCCTCACCTTTGGCGGTAATCATGATGATAGGAATACGCTTCAGCTGCGCGTCTGCACGAACGCGACGACACACCTCAAGCCCATCCATTTGTGGCAACATCAGGTCCAGCAGAACAAGATCCGGCGCTGTATCTGCCATACATTGCAGACCGTCTTCACCCGTTTCGGCACGTAACACGGCAAAGCCTTCCCGCTCAAGATTGTAGGATAACAGTTCGAGAATATCGTCGTCATCCTCGATAACCAAAATGGTTTCACGCGACATAAAAAAATCCTCCAAGCATAGCGTGGATTAGAATTGAAAGCGCAGACAGTGCACGACCATGCCCAGAAGGCCCGAAAACAACGATGCTGCACTGCGGGAAAAGCGTTCCTCAGTGACGCCCTGGCGCCCAACGATGTGTTGCGGCATGGGAGCGCGCACGCTCAAGCCGCATCGTTTCACGAACGCGTCTGTCGGACGCAGGGACGGCATTAACGGCCTGCTGCCAGACGCAGTCGCTATCTGTAGGCCTGACGAGTCTGTAGTGCACCCCGTTGTGCGCTTTTGGTGTTTTTCGCGAACGCGACGTTTCGGAAAACATGGGGCGCAACACCTCCACTTTTCCTTCACGCTCCAAAGCGTCAAGCACCTCGGACAGCACCGACCACGCCAGCCCACTGATCGCCGCCAGCGTCGCGGGAGCCATCGCCTCACGTGTTGCGAGACATGCGCACACTTTGCAGGAAATGGCATTCGCCTGAATCGTGTCATTCGTAAAATTCACCACGCTGACAACCCCTTATCTATGGCCGGCATCCTACCATCGCAGAACGCCAACCGAGTTCGTCTTCAGAAATATGACTCCCGGACAGGCGAGACCACTGGGGCAGCATGCGCCTGTTGTCGGCATTCTGCGCAGAATGCCCTTCGCAGTCAACACCTTAGAACTTGGCAACCAGATCAAGCTGAACCCGGGTATAACCAACGTCTTCGCCGTCGGGGTCCAATTGATTAAGGAATACGGTCGCTCCTGCGGTCCACGATTTATCGAGCGCGACTTTTGCATTCAGTTTGTGGCCTTCAGCGTTTGCGCCTCCAGCGCCGAAGTCGGAATCACTAAAAGCACCAACAATGGCATTTTTCTCGATGTCGCGGTAGTTGTAGCCGAATTCATACGCTCCAGGCTCTTTTGCTTTCCCCACAGTCAGGCCAACAAGATAACCCATGTCATCATCACTAGCCGCGTCATTGGAGACGAGTTGACCATACGCCTTCAAAGGCAGATCACCGGCGGAGCCGCTGATCTGTGCAAAAAGTTCGTAAATCTCGAAATCGTCAGCGTAAACAAGAGAGGGCTCTTCTTCGGTTCCGGTGTCAACAGCGGCATTGCCAAAGCTATCTTCCGAATCGACCAGCAACGCAAGGCCCTGCATGTTGTCGTAGTGATAAATGCCCACACCAACGAGGACTTTCGCAACGTCACCAAGTTTTGACTCGAGCGCAACCTGACCGGTGTACAACATACGGTCGTCGCTGGTTGAACTAAGTTCGTCCACCCAGAAATAACCACCGTTGGCTATGAACTTGACGCCCTCGATGGCGTGTTCGAAAAGGGCCGCGACACCTTCCGGGTTCAAATCGCCATCCCAGATGAGATCACCAACGCTTACCCATGGCAACCCCATCTTACCGCCCGTCAGTTCGAGCGCTTCAGCGATCTGCCAAGCCAAATAGGCTCTATCAAGACGTAATTCCTTTGAGGAAAACGAATCATCAAAGGACTGATTCGTCGAAACAGGATCGTCGCTACCACTGGCGACACGGATGCCTGCCTTGACGTTTTCATTAACATCGGCCTTCACGTTCACACGCGCACGGACACGCTGGCGGTGGCGATCGGAAGAATTATCGTCCTGATCGATATATTCGTGCCGCAAACGAATATCCCCGCTGATGTCCACGCCCTTACCTTCGTCTTGAGCGTTGCCCACATAACCACCGCCAATAATGCCCGCCAAGAGCAGGGCTGTTGTCGTCCTATTCATATCTGTTTCTTTCTTGAGTTTATTTTCAGGTCGCACCAGCAAAATGCCGGATGCATCAACGCAGGCAGGATGCACTCTCCTATGTTACCCGTTAATGTTGCACTGGTTAGTATTCGGTTAGCAAATATTCTTCGATAATGAATCATGTTTTGCCCGCAGGGTCGCGAGGGGCGCAAGGCAGCTCCGTAGGGACCTCGCGCCTCTTCCGTGTCCTGTGCTCGTCGAATCGTTTCAGTCCACGACAAAGTTCACGAGGTGGGTGCTCTTTCTGAGCACGGCTGAGTGGTGCGGGGAGGTCCATTTGGCGTTTGCACACGAGAAGCTTCAGGTTTACCAAAAATGCCTCGATTCCTTTGCTGCTGCGCAGCCACCCTTGTCCTCATGGAGCAAGGAGCATGCATTCGTGGATCATCTCTCGCGTGCAATGGAAAGTATATTGTTCAACCTTGTTGAGGCAACACGTTTGCGCCAGACACCGAAGAAGCTGCTGACTCTGGACTATGCCTTGGGATCAACATTTGAATGCGCCGCCTGTCTCGATATTGCTGTTTTGAAGGGCTTGCTGGACAGTGCTGTCGGCGTCGAAGAGAAGCGGCGTCTTCTGGAAATCTGCAAGATGCTGATTGGCCTTCGAAATTCATGGATGAGTCCAAGGGTGGCGGAATTTGGGTGCACGTACGCTACGGAACCACTGAAGCGGCCTGACTCGTTTGTCTTTCATCACGAAACGTTGGACATGTACAGAGTTGCGATCTGTTTTTATCGCTGGCTTATATCAACAGGGCCGGGAAAACATTTGGCTCCCGGGCTTGACCGATCTGTTGACATCTTGGCAACATGTGTCGTGCTAAACATTGCCGAAGGCAATGGGCGATACGCGGAGCTTTCCCGAAAGAGCTTTCTTGATACTGCAAACAAAGCCGTTGCCAAGCTAGCCGTCAGCCTGGACATGGGCGTTCGACGTAACGCCTGGACCCACGAAGACATTGTGGAAGCACTAGCATCCCATAGGCCAAAGAAAAGATTTAACACCCTCCCGCTCGGCGGGATTGAGTTCACAGAGGCACGGAGAAGAAATCAAGAGAATCAACCGCCGGGCTACCCCGGCGGCTGATTCTCTTGAAAGATGTCACCCTCTTCTCTCCTCTGTACCTCTGTGAACGCAAGCGCAGCGGGTGTGAATTATCTTCTTCAGGGACGGGAATTTATGCAATGCAGCCTTGGCACATGGCGTCAGAAACATTAGGAAATACGCTGCTTTCGTGCCCAATTTTTGGCCCTATGGGATGCTAGTGTTGTGGAAGCTAAACCGCTTCTAGAGCGTATTGGGCAGATGACGGCGAGGAAGGACTATGGATAACGGAAGCTCGCGTTGATTATGATGGTACTGCGACGACACCGTGAACATTGTCGTGAACTACTCCGCAATACTACTCCGTGGACTTTGTCGAGAACTGAACCCAAATGAATCACACGCCCCTATTCAAAAGGGGAAGCGACAGAGCTGCCTTGCGCAGGGTTGCGAGGCGTCGTTCGCTCCAGCATTGTATCACTTGCTCTATCTTGCTAAATTAGTCCAAATCAACCTTTACATTGCATACCGACCGGCATCGCCAACAGGGTAAATGGCAGGCAACACATCAGATGAAACTTTCATTTCGCGCATTACAAATATCGGCGTTCGCTGGCTTTGCCGGTTTGATTTGCATTTGCCTGATGGCCTTGAACGGCCCGGCGTCAGCATCCGAATACACGCTAGCCATCGTCGCAACCCTTGGCGTTCTTGTCGGCATCGCATTTGCCACGCTACGGTCGCGACGCACAACGAAACCCCTACGCGACCTCGAATCAACCATTCAACAGCACATCCACGGGTCGCACACCGAACACGTCGCCACCCGCCCCACGGAATGGCAATCCCTGTCTGAACGTATCCACCAACTCATTGCGCAATCCAATGCGTCACACGACGAGGTGAATTCACTTCGCCGAACGCTTGACGAGACGTCGCGCCTGCAGTCGCAACGCATCGACGCCCAAAAGATGGACGCCGTCACCCGAATGGCCAGTCGCATCGCCCACGACTTCAACAATTTTCTCACGGTCATCATTGGAGGCTGCGAATTCGCTATGGACGACACGCCCTCCGACAACATGCTTCACAAAGACCTCGCTCAGATACTCGAGGCCGCCGAGCGCGGCGTCAACCTGACACAACAGCTACAAGTCTTCAGCCACACAACCTCCGCAACTCTCACGCCACTACGGCTCAATGATGCGCTTGAAAATTTCACGCCAACGTGGACGCAGATCGTCGGCGACCACGTAGCCCTCACGGTGGATCTCGACCCGCAACTGGACCTTATCGAGGCCGACGTGGTACACCTCGAACACGTGCTGACCCAATTGGTCGTCAATGCGTGTGATGCCGAGCAGAACCAGGGTGATTTGTTGATCTCGATAACCACACGAGCACTCACGGACCCCATCGCGGCGAACGACACCGGCGACTACGTCGCGTTGACGGTCGCGGACACGGGCTGCGGCATGGACCCCGAAACACTCTCACACATCTACGAACCCTTTTTTACGACAAAAGCGCTCGCGCATGGCATCGGCCTCACGAAAGTGTATGGCATGGTGAAGGGCATGAACGCGAATATCCACGTGACGTCAGAACCAGGAAAAGGGACCACGGTTCAATTGTTATTTAAACGCGTTGGCGCCTAGAGCGAGCCCAAACGCTGCAAAACC
This sequence comes from Kiritimatiellia bacterium, assembly GCA_047615735.1. Classification (GTDB taxonomy): domain Bacteria; phylum Verrucomicrobiota; class Kiritimatiellia; order UBA8416; family JAIOPI01; genus JAPKCZ01. Next base: position 8,216 of record JBLHHU010000131.1, read on the forward strand.
ATTTCACTAGCATCCCATAGGCCAAAGAAAAGATTAACCACAGAGTTCGCGGAGTACGCGGAGCCGTCTTCGCCCTTCGGGCTACGCCGCGCCAAGGGGAAGAATAAAATAGACATCGGTCACGAGAATCAGTCGGCGGGGACTCCCCCGCCGACTGATTCTCGTGACCGAACCTCTGCGTCCTCTGCGAACTCTGCGGTTAATCTTTTCTTCAGTGGCTTGAAATTCTGCAATGCAGCTTGGGCACATGGCGTCAGAAACATTAGAAAATACGCTTCTTTCGTAGCCAATATTTGTCCCTATGGGATGCTAGTGAAACCATTTATGGGTCGAGCCCCATGCCGAACGCTACGTGTCGGTGCTTGGCCGAATATCCTGCACGTGCAACTCCACCGCATCGCCTCCACGGAACGTGTTCGCGCGCACCTGAAAAACAACATCGATCTTGCCTTCAGGGATGGGATAGGCCCCTTGATTGAATGCCACCGCTTCGTGCACGCTGCCCCCTTGTGCTAATCGAAGCTTTAGGTGCCGCCCTTCTTTGCCGACCTTACGGGCAGGACCGGCCAGCGTCACACCTCGCGCGCCCCAAACGGGCGTTGGATGCCCCATGCCGAACGGATGCAGGCTCGACATCGCTTCAAGCAACGATGCGTCCACCTCGCCAAACTGCACCCAAGCATCAACGCGCTGCACAGCGCGTAAGTCGCGGCCCTCAAGCATGCCAGCGCAGACAGAATTGAATTGCACAGCAAACGCCGCCAGATTCTCGGACTTAATCGTTACTCCAGCCGCCATCGTATGGCCACCAAACGTCACCAGGTGAGCTTTACAAACGTCCAGCGCAGCGAGCATGTCAAAATCAGCAATACTGCGACACGACCCGCGCCCCAGTCCAGTCTCATCAAAACCAATCACTATGGACGGTCGATAATATCGCGAGCAGAGACGCGATGCGACAATCCCAACCGTGCCCTGATGCCACCCGGCATCGCCCACAACGAGGCC
>JBLHHU010000132.1:0-9200 GCA_047615735.1 Kiritimatiellia bacterium
GGCCACGGTCAGTTAGGCGCCCTGTTCATGGAGAAAAAGGCAAAAATCAAAATGGGAGACACGCCAAGTGTGCTGTACTTTTTACGCGGCGATGCTGGCGTGCCTGAGCGTGAGCATTGGGGCGGCGCCTTCGTGCGGCCGTTTCCGGAGGCGCGCCCCACGTACTGGCATGACAACCCAGACAAGTCCGTTTCTGATCATGGCAAGCGTGGGGCAAAAACGGTGAATCGATGGCGAACAAATTATTTGCTGGATTGGAGAGGGCGAATGGACCGTGCCGCGAAGAAGTCCAGCGTCGCGTTAAGCAACGTCGGCGTCAATCCGGCGGATCAAACGCCGTAGCCGTTGCTGCGCGGTTCGTGGCCGAGTCGTGCGCGTCGGCTTAGACTTTTCGATTAAACAGAACCGTAGGAGCGTGCGCAGTGGATATGAAGTTGCAGAAAGATAAGGCTGGCCGAACACTCGTTCGGCACAAAGGCGATCACGCGCGCGAACGCAGCGCCTGTGGATGGCGCGATCGACTTATTAGTCACGAGGATGCGTCCTTTTCCCCCGATGCATGGGCACATGCGGTCGATATTGATGGGTCGAAGCCGCACTATCACAAACGATCGACGGAGCTCTACTACGTTCTAGAGGGGAGCGGCAGCGTTCTTCTCGATGGCGTGGAGCGTGATGTCAAAAAGGGGACAATTGTCCATATTCCACCAATGGTGGTCCACGGCGCCGTTGGAAAAATGCGCGTTCTCGTCATTGGAATCCCTGACATTGACGACGATGATTATTACTTGCCAGACGAGTAGTCGTATGAGGTGGCGCGCCGTGTCTTCTCGGTGAGGCTGGACGTTTAATCGCCCGTCAGGGCGAGATAATGCGCAGTCGGTAGAAACCTACGGGGGCATTTGTCGTGTGGCTGAATGTTAGCTGCCCGGCGACCGATGCACTTGTGCCAAGCGATATCCAGTTCGGAGGCGTCAGGCTTTCGGTGTGATCAATGCTGTAAAGCGCCCCGTCGATGACGCCCGCCGTGATCTGTAGGGCCCCATTGGTCGCAAGGCCTACATGCATACCGCCTGGCAGGGCGTTCGCGAAACGGGATCCCGCCGTGCCATTGGTTAGCGCGCTCGCGTACCAACTTTCCGGTAGCTGATTGTCCCAGTGCGGGTGGATCAACGCCAGAGAAGGTCCCTGTCCGCCCGGCGACGTCGGCCATGGGAATCCGGGGCTATAGGTGACGTCATCCATTTCGTTGGAGCCGCCGTCACGTAACTGAAGGGTCTCGCCTGCGTTGTTTAATACACCGTTCGTCCACGCGATGACAGCGCTCGTCGATTCCATGCTGTTAGTATCTGCTGCGACGACAAGAAAATGACCCGCAGGGATAATCACCCCGGTCGGGAACTCGAAATCGATTCCGGCTGAAAAATGCCACCCGTTCATGTCCAGCGCCGCGCCGCCAGCGTTGTAGATCTCAATGAATTCGGAATCGTTACTGTGCGCGGGATGGTAATGGATCTCCGAAATGACGGCGTGGCCCTCGCGCCAGTCAAAGGGCAGAGCGCCGATGTCTGTGGGGCTGCCATCCGCATCCTGTTGGTATGAGGGCAAGCCACCGTCGATGGCGGCTGAACCGGTTTGAAGTCTGAAGTTGTTTCTTTTGGCATTCTCGAATTGCGGTTCGCCGCTACGGTTGCCTGTACCGGGGATGGGAAGCGTATCCGAGAGACAGTACGAGACTTGAGCGCTTGAAAGTGAATCCACGACGATTGGGCCGGCGTCGGTTTCTGACAGGATGCAATTCTGTACGACGGCCTGTCCGCCTCCTGCTCCGCGGTTCTTCTCGAAGACATCGACGGCCACTCCTGTCTTGTGGAATGTGTTGTGGTCGAGGAACCCGAATGAACCCGTGTCCTTTATGCCGACGCCCGTTGTGCAGTCTCGGATCACGTTGAATCGGATCTCGGCGGTGGAGCCTTGTCCGATGGATATGGCCTTGTCTGCGATTCTGGCAACGAAGTTACTCTCGATAATGAGTGCGCTGGCGCCTTCGCCAATGTCGATGGCGTCGTTGTTGTCCCCTGTGAAATCGGTCAGACGATTTCCGCGGATAATGCCGCCATTAATTCCGTCGTAGTCAATGGCGTCTGCGTCGATCGCCGTCCCGCCGGTGATGTCGCAGTTTTCAATGCGGGCATAGCGCGTGCGTTTCAGATTGATGGCGTCACCCGTTTGGGCGATGTGCAGTCGGCTGTTTTGCAGCACCGTTGAGTCACCGCCTTGGACATACACGGGCAGGCCGACATCATCCACGTCTATTGCGTGCATAAAGAGATCCGTGTCACGGGCTGAAATGGCTGCCTTCATATCGGAAGGGTTTATTCCCGCAACGGAGGCGCCTCTTAGGACGACGTTGATCAACCGCCCTGTGTGCGTGGCGTGATCAAAGGCAATGCAGCCCCAGCGATACGCGGCGCGGTTGGAAAGATTCGAATCCGTTAGCAAGCTGCGTGCACTGAAATCAGGGTTCGATGCAACATAGACTTTTGCGGTCGAGCTTCCAAGCATTGCCAATTCACCTTCAACGTAGATGCTTGCGCCATCCGGCATCAGAATCGTCGTGCCCGCTTCAACCACCATTGAGATGTTGGATGGGACGAAAATGTCGCCACTGGCCAGATAGGGTGAATGGCTTGCTTGGAGGGTGAGATTGGACACAAGTACCTCCGGCAATACGGACTGGCCTGTCGGCGCAAAAACGGCCTCGACGGCGAGCCCAATGGATGAGGTAAGCGCAATCTGCGGGTCGCTGTAAGCCTGGGCCCCTGAGATGTTCTGAACGGCGTTGAGGGAAATGTCGAAACCCAAATCGCTGCTCCCAGCATGGATCTGATGGATCTCGACGGCAAAAACGTTGGTGCCTTCGACAAGGTTGGTGAGAGACACATCATAAGTGTTGAAAAAGTTTTCCACGGCAGGGACCATCGCAGTTAGCGCGCTCGTTAGGCGGTCGACCTGGCCCGTGGGCATATTGGAACGCAAAACCTCCTGCCCGTTGATATAGAGGACGGCGCCGTCATCTCGCAGTAGCCCCAGGTCTAGTCGACTGAAGGATGCGACGTTCGTGATCAAGACGCTCTTTCTAAAGTAGTACGTCAGGCGTTTGTCTGAGGCGTTTCCGCCAAAGTCGAGTGTTGTGGATTCGTCGCCGTCGCCGTAGCCAAGTTGGGCGTTGCCTGACGACCAACCCGCGTCGTTGAAGTTCGTGAGCTCCCAACCCGGAATGTCGTTGGTGACCGCATCCTGGTATCGCCAGACGCTGCCCGACTCGACCAGGTTCTGGACTTGGCTCTGCTCGCCGGAGACGTCCCAGCGCACAAAGCGATGTCCAATGTCGGGCTTTGCAGAAAACTGAATGGGCATTCCGTCCACAAAGTAGTTGGTCGCGTTGGGATGTAGAGCAACAAAGTTGGCCAGTACGCGTCCTGCACCCACCTGTGTGACGGGGACCCCCAGTGACGGGCCGCCTCCAAAGTAGGACGCAACGTGCTGCATGGCGATGTCGGGGCGTTGGCGGGCGTAGTTTCGGATGGCCTCAATGCGCCCATCCCAAGTGCCTACAGAAGGAATGCCGCCGCTCGAGGCATATGTTAGTGCATGCTGTTCGATCTCGGAGCGTATGTGCTGAGATTCACTGTCAATAATGGGTAGAATTCTCGTGGGGCTAAACGAGCTGTTGAGGTGGGCCATGATACGTTGGGCGGCGTAGGCGCGAAATTCTGTATTGTCCAACAGCTCTCTGAAGACCTCCATGGATACCGCCATACTATTGATCACATTGGCGCCGACATTTCCTGGCGTCAGGGCACGATCAAGATCGACGAAACACCAGCGCCAACGCCCCCCCGGTGTGCGGTCTCGCCACCACTTGCGATTGTGGGTCCAGCTCGAATCGTACGCGAAGATCTGCCCCGCGACGTAATCGACAAGGTCTTCTATGTCGACCTGTTGCTTTACGTATTCGTAGTGTGCCGGATCCGACAAGCTGTTGGCCGCGAGGTAAGCCTTCAATGCGATCCAGCCATCGGCTGCGCCTGCGTTGAGGACGGCCTCTTGACTGAGACCGTCATTCTCAAAAAAATCGATATTCTCGATGTTAATCCCGTAATTTTTTGCGCAGTACATTTCATCCATCTTTTCCTGGATATTGATCAGGCCATAGTAGGATCCATTGAGGTAGCTGGCGCATGGTCTAAAGGATTGGATCGCATTGTTGATGACACCTGAGAGCATCTTCTGACCGAGCGTATCGCGTAGAAAGGTCTCGGCCCAATCGTCATTTCCGTTGCGGAGAACGAAGCGATCGAACGTGCCAATGGGTTTCGGGGGGAACAACGGGACATTCAATTCGGGATAGCCGTAGTCGTTGTCGAGAAACACGGTAAATGGTTTTTGTGCGAACAAAAAGGTGTTGAGCCCAAAGAGGCGAAAGCCTGCGTCGATTTGAAACGCCTTTTGGGTGGGGGACGTCCAGAGTTCAATGTTACCAGGGATTTCGCGTTTTTTGAGGATGTTGTCGTAAATGCCCTGCACGGGGTCGTACAGCAGGAAGGGGTCGATGACCAGTGAGATGATCGGTAATTCAGGGATGCGCGCATCGCGCAAGAAGGTCCGCGTGGCCACCGGGCCAGGGTGTCTGTCCGGCGCATAGGTGCGGGCGCGAATAACGCCCCCGTTGACGAGCGCGACGGACTGTGTGTAAAGCAACGAGGCATCGTTCGGTGTTGACCCGTCTGTCGTGTACCGAATCTCACTTGCGCTGGGCTCTGAGGACAGCACGACGTTAACGATCCCAGTGACAATCAGGGCGTCGTTGGTCGGGCCAATTATCACGGGGGCTGCGCGCAGATAATTGTGCGTCAAGGCTGGTGCCCGATTGGTGGCGTTTGCTGTGGGGTGCCCGAAGTATCCCCAGTTCGCAGACCCGTCCGGAAAACGTCCGCAGGAAATATCGACCGTCTGTTCGCTGTAGCTGACGGCGTCGATGCGCCCGCCACTGGGGCTGAACAAACCGATGGCGTCACTATCGGGGGACAACTTGAAGTTGGAGTGATAGAAACGTGTCGTAAAGGATGCATTCGGCCAGAACGGCCGAGTCAGATTACGGCCCGGATAGGAGTCGTACCCATCGGCCCATACGAGGAAGTGCCCGTGGGCGGGAATCGTGGCGCCGTTCGGGATGCGCCAGCGGAAAGGAGCGTCGAGGTTGTCGGTGAGAAAGTAGCCGCTGAGGTCGACGGCCTGATCACTGGCGTTATAGAGTTCAATCCAGTCTGCGAAGTCGGTGAAGTCCGCGATTTCAGGGGTTGCCGTCGCATTGCTGGCCAGGAACTCGTTGATTCCGAGGAAGTTGGTGCGGTACACCGCACCAACGGTTGGGCTTGGCGCCCAGTCGGGCACGAAGGCGCGCACGTGCAGTTCGACGGTATTCGTGAATTGCAGGGGAGTGCTGTAGGGTAGTGATTCGGGTGTCGGTTGCGTGCCGTCGAGCGTGTAGCGAATGTCGGCCTGTGCATTGGCGCACGTGACCGTGACTGACAAGAATCCGGTAAAGGTGCCGCCGGGGTTGGATAGCACCGGTGTGGGCGTGGCGCCGACGCGTGCGGTGCCGTTTCCACTGGCGGGCGTGGCGGGGGACAGGTAGCCCGCCACGATGGAAACACCCGTGGTTTGGGGCGGCCACAGGATCTGTAGTTCGGAGCGCAGCAATAGGTCCGAGCTGTTGGCCGCCCGATTGAGGGCCTGAAACGCCAGTACATTTTCGCCGTCTACGAGCAGGTGGTTGAACGGTGAGAGGTCGACGTCTACGAATGTCACAGCAAGAGAATCATCCCGCGCGGCCGAGGAGAATGAATTCCAGGCTAGCGCGGCAGGTGTGTTGTTCGACGCTACTGGAACACCATTGATCCATGCCGCGAACCCATCCTCATACATGATGCGCAGTAGCGTGGATTCCACGTCTGCGCTGTTCTCAAGCAGGAAGGAGTAACGCACAAAGGCTGACGGTGTGATGTTGTGCATTTCGGTGCGTAGGTCTGTCTGGATGTACGGTAAATAGGAGGGCTCCGTGTCGTATCCGATGCCGTTTCCGGCAGGCGACCAGGAGTTGTCGTCGAAGGTACGAGTGGCCCAGCTAGGTGCAAGTGCCGGGGCATTGGTCGGCACGAGGTAGCGGCCTGAACTTCCCGGGGCGACCACCTGTAGAGTGATTCCGCCGAGCTCCTCGATGCCGTAGCTCACATCGGCGAATTGTGGTGGGAATGACGGAGCGAATTCAAACTCGACCGCGAGGTCGTCGCGAAAAAGTCCCAGATATTCACCGTTGGCATCCAGTGAAAAGTTGGCATGTAGATTGTTAATGTCATTGGTGCGGTGTTTCTGTGACGCAAATACGATGAGGTAGCTGTGTGCGTCGATAGTGACGTCGGGAAACGTCCACTGCGTGGGTATTGACGTCTGATCGCTCAGATGCCAGCCCGCCAGTGAGACGGCCTGCCCCGTGGTGTTGTACAACTCGATCCAGTCAGAAAAGTCGCCATCTTCATCTTGGATGGTATTGCGGTTCACGGCCATGATTTCGCTGATGATGATTGCGCCGGGAGGGATGAAGACGGAGTTCGTTGTGCCGGGCGTTCCGCCCGTGGTCAGGCTGTGCCAATTGCCTGGCGTGTTGCCATAGGACAGGGGATTATTGCGTTCGAGCGATCCGCCCTGTCCGTCGGCCGCCAGCGGCCAGGGCGACTGATCGTCGTACGTGACGTCGTCCACAACGTAGAATGCGGGGAGGTTATCAGGTGGCTCTGGGGTGTTGGGCGCACGTAGACGAATCGTTTCGCTAGCGTTGTTTAAAGCGTTAGAGAAAGGTCCCAGGACGATCACGTTCGTCGATATCCCCCAGTCCTGGCGGAATGTCGCTACATCATTGGTGCCGACGACGACCAAGTACTGGCCAGGGTTCAAGACGGTGTTTGAGGGGATGCTGTAGGAGATGCCGCCGGTCAAGGCCCACGTGAACGCTGGATGCTCGGTGTGAAACAGAGGCACTGGAGAGGCGGATGTGTTCAATAATTCGATGTACTCCGCCCGCATGCGGCCTAGTGTGTTTGAAAGTGGCGGATGATACATGATCTCGTTGATCACGACCGAGCCGACCCATGGCCCGGCATTGCGCGCGCCAGCCCCGGTGCGGAATTCCGCTAGCGTTGACGGCACCGACACCCCGAACGTTGGTGCCGACAGCAGGATCAGGTCGTCTGCGCCGTCGGGATATCGCCCGAAGGCGACACCGTTCTTTGTGGGATCGAACGCCACGTCGTCCACAAATCGTGTGATGTTTCCGCCGGGGTCGGCTTCGGATAGGTAAACGTCATCCCCCTTGGAGCTGATGGAAAAGGGGGCTAACGCGTTGGTGCCCAGCATATCTTCCTGGTAAATGACGTGGTACCCCAACGGTGCCATGACGGTGCCGTCCGGGAAACGATATTTTTTGCGCTCGATCTTGTCGTCGCTCAGATACCATCCTGCAATACTGACGGGGTTGGTGGTGAGGTTGTGTAGTTCGACGGCATCTTCCAGGGGAGGATCCGTGTGTGCCAACACTTCATTGATCACGATGTCACGTACGAAGATGCCACCTGCATGACCGGGGGAACCGTGCGGTTCAGCACTGGCCCGCCAGTTGCTTGCATCATTCTCCGGCGCGAAAGGGTCAACAATGACCAGTGAACTGCCCGCTCCCGCTGCCGCTGCCGGCCAAGGCGCGACGTTGTCGAAGGTGACGTCAAAGACAAGGCTGCCCGCAGCATCAGCCAACGCCAGTCGTTCGCCTTGATTGCCCAACTTTCCTGCGAAATTCCCGGGAGCCAGTGGGCCATTCGTTGGATAGCGTTCCCCGAAGGCCGCCTGATTGGCTGCCACGATGAGGTATTCGCTCGGGGCTAACTGTGTCCCGTTGGGGAAGCCGTAGTCCGCCCCGTCGCTGAAATGCCATCCTTCCAGTGACAGGACATTTGTGCCCGGGTTATACAGTTCGATAAATTCGTAAGTGCTTCCGCCAACAGGCGCGTAGTGGATTTCGCTGATAACCACGTTTGCCCACGAATGGGGGGGCGACAGAAGGGATAGACACATTAGTCCGCCGGCCAAGCGCATCGCCGCCCAAAAGCGGGATGCCGTCAGGAGCGAGTAACAGGATGATGTCGTTGGCGTATTCACGTTATAGAGAATATCATATTTTCAGTCCTGTTGTGTAGGTCTGTTACTCATCTTCTGAATATGGGACGAAATATGGACAAAAATGCTCGAAATTAGGAAAATATGGACACCTTGTTGTTCGACTTCGTGCTGGAAATGCAGGCAGGGCTACTTGCTCCGGTTGTTGTATTTTCTGGGCCTGTGAATTGCAGAGGAGGCGCCTCGGAGAGTTGCCACAGGAACCGGGAAGGCCTTTAATAACCTCAACGCATTGCAGATCTGTTCGCAATGCCGACGGCATGCTACCATCTGCCCCGTATTGCACCGTCTCCGGTCGCAGCATATGGAGGCGTCCACGAAAGACAGAATGACCGTCAATGCATACCATAACCAAACGGCCATCGCACGCTCACGCATTATGGGGGCTGGCACCGCTGCGTTTTTGCTGTGTTCGGGACTGATCGCATGGGCTGACGGCGGCGTGATCATCAACGAACTGCATTACGACCCCGAAATTAAGACGGAGTGGGTCGAGTTTGTAGAGCTTCACAACACCGGCACAAACGCGGTGGATCTGACGGGATGGCGTTTTGCAGCTGGGATTGATTACACCTTCGCGGCCGCAACTCACCTGGGCGCCGGCGCCTATCTTATTGTCGGACAGGATCCGGCGGCGATAAATAGCAAATTCGGCGTGTCTGCCCTGGGTCCGTTTGTCGGCACATTGGACAACGGGGGGGAGCGTGTCACTTTGCGAAACGCAAGCGGTACGACGGTTGACAGTGTTAAGTATGGACTCGGGTTTCCTTGGCCGACCGTGGGTGAGCTGCCGGGGCATTCGGCGCAGCTGCTCAATCCTGCCGCCGATCGCGATCTGGCAGGTAACTGGCGGTCGGCACTTCCGACACCTGCGGCCGTTAACGCGGGCGTCTTTGCTGTCACCAGCGCGA
>JBLHHU010000133.1:0-9129 GCA_047615735.1 Kiritimatiellia bacterium
GGCTACGTGACTCAGGCTCTGCATATCCCCTCCCCGTAGCCGCCTGCGCCAGCAGGTGGATTTACTGTTCTAGCTGCGCTCACTCAACAAACATCCACGGGCGGGCGCCCGCGGCTACGTGACTCAGGCTCTGCATATCCCCTCCCCGTAGCCGCCTGCGCCAGCAGGTGGATTTACTGTTCTAGCTGCGCTCACTCAACAAACATCCACGGGCGGGCGCCCGCGGCTACGTGACTCAGACTCTGCGCATCCCCTCCCCGTAGCCGCCTGCGCCAGCAGGTGGATTTACTGTTCTAGCTGCGCTCACTCAACAAACATCCACGGGCGGGCGCCCGCGGCTACGTGGAAGCAAAGTCGCCGAACTTAACGGTTACGAAAATGGGGTACGCCTTACAGCATGCTCCCCATTGCCGCCGCGGCACAGTCGAAACGGATTTCGGGGGTGTCGCCGTACGGGGGTCCGAGATGAGGTTCTAGCGTGAGAAACGAACTAAAACCACCGTCAATGGCTTCACCCAAAATCGCTTTGATAGATCCGTCGCCCTGCCCGGCGGGCACCACACACCCACCATCGAGCAAAGCATCCTTGATATGAAAATACTCGGTGTAGTCTTTGAGCAGCGGCCAGCAGTCGATCAGCGGGCGCTGTCCTACCTGTACAAAATTGGCGAAATCGAAAATACCTTTGAACCCCCCGGTGCTATAAAAGGTCTGATAGAGGTCGAGACAGCGCTCTGCGGTCTCCCCATAGATGTGACTCTCATTCTCATGCGCCAGCACGACACCGCTGCCGCTGACGATATCAATCAGTGCGCCCATGTTGTCGATCACCTGCGCACGACATGCTTCCGGTGAGCTCTCCTTGGGAATTCGAAAGGAGAACATGCGGATGTAGGGCGTTTCCAGAATGTGAGCGACATCAACGAGGTGGCGGCACATCGCGACCTGCTCGTCCATGTCAGCGTTCAGCTCGCATTTACCCAAAGCTGAACCCGCAGCGGAGAATTTCACACCAGCGTCGTCGGCCCGACGCTTGAGCGAACGGATCGTGTCCAGGGTCTGCTTATGCAGCGGTGTTTTGTCGACTGAACGAAGCTCTATATGACCGATATTGTTGCGGCGCACCGCATCGAGCTGTGCTTCGAAATCCTGACTACTCTCATCGGCAAAAGCGCTAAACAAAGGCCTGGCGGTTCCTGTCATGATCTATTCTCCCTGAAATTCTGTGTACGCTAATCCCAAAACACCACACTAGGTAACCACGCGTGCATTCGACACGACAATAATCGTATCGATTGTTCTTTATAACATATCCAACAACATAACATTGCCCGGAATTACCACCTGTGAAATAGTTCTAGACCCTTCCCGACATTGAACACATAAGGTACCCACTATGAGCACATCCCCCGACACTGACGCATCCCCCAAAAAGACAAAAAAAGCGCGCTGCTTGCGATGCTTGAAATGCATCGTTCTTGGCCTCCTGGTTCTTGCCATCGTCCTACATTTCCTTACGCCCAGTATCGTGACCAAAGTCGCTAACCAGAAATTGCCGGGTTTACTAAATACGACGGCCACGTTGGGCGGTGTTAAAATCAACCTGATTCGCGGCAGTGTCGGACTACAAGATCTCGTCATCGGGCAACCCGAAGGCTTCGGCGAGACGCCCCTGCTTTCGCTCAAAGGGATTCGCACGCGGGTTCCGATTCGGAAGGCCATTTCCGCCGACCCCATTGTGATCGCGACACTACACGTGGATCAACTTGCCCTCTGCATTATTTCCGACACCAACGGCGTCCTGAACGTCACGCAACTCGGAGCGGCGGAAAAGAAGGCGGCTCCTGAACCCACCGAAACCGCAGAAGCGGGCACCCTCCCCTCGCTCCTATTGAAAAATTTAACGGCCGACGCATTCAGCCTTCGCTATCTCGATCAGCGCCTCGACACAGACATCACCGTGACGCACTTCAACGTGGCCTTATCTGACCTGCAAATTGAAGGCACGCCCACACCACAGATCACGCTGGGCGCGCTCGACATGGACGACCTACGTTTCGAAATGCTGAAGGGCGCCATTGCGGCAGAGGCCACATCGGCACTCGCAAACGAAAGCAACACCCTTGATGCAACGGACATCGCAGAGACCGAAGCAGCCCAGCCCAGCCCTGTTGAAGCGGCCAGCGCCACGAACAGCACAGCGAACCCGCCCCCCATCCCCGGCATCTGGATCAAATCCGTACGCGCGCGCAATTTTGGGTTCGCCTACAAAGATGCATCCAACGATCTGGCCTTGGCCCTAAAAGAGTTCGAACTCACGCTGGATGACATTGTGATCGGGACACGTAACGATGCCCCCGCGCACGGAACGATACAAATGTCGACGAAGCTCGATGGCGTGAAATCATTCGCTTACATCATGGCTGATGGGCGTATCGGCCCAGTCATGCCCGACACCATTCCCGTGCTCCAAATGACTGCAGCACTCGTTGGGTTCGAGTTGGATACCGTGAAGCCCATTACCAAAACGGACGCCACCAAAGTGCTTGGCGAAGGGCTCGACTTTTCGCTCATGTTACAAATCAATCCCGGCATGACCATCAGCAACCAGACACTGGGCGGGCAGTGGGAAACGGTGACCAGCTCGAAAGTCGCCATTGGCGACACGATCAAAGGCACGGCAACGGCACCCGAACTGAACATCGCCAAACTGACCAGTCAGCTATTCATTGGTGGAACCTTTCGAATGGTTGGGAATCGGGTCGGAAACATTGCGGCGGGCGGCATTGAAACGACAAAAGCGCTAGCCGACACAGGGATGAAGGCCGCAAAGGGCATAAGCAAAACATTGAGCGGGGCCGTGCTTGGACTTGGCAAGGTCGTCAAAGGCGCCGCAACCCTTGACGGCGAAGAACTCCTTGGTGGCTTGCACGACGTAACGGTTGGAACGCTAACCAACGCAACCAGCACCGTCACCAGCACCGCCGAGGCCGCAGGCGACGGCATCATGAACACGGCCAAATCCACGGCGGGATCAGGCAAAGGGGATGCCTGGATCGGCAACCTCGAATCCCGCAAAAGCGACACGCATAAAGCCGCCCTGGAATGGCTCGCCACCAACCCCTTCCCCACCCAGCAGGAATAACGATCCGTTTCGAAAAGGAAAATCTTCCAAGCGACGTCGATGAGGTTGTTCGTAAACCTCCTTTTGATGTGACCGCGTTTTACGGGCGTGCACGACGAACGCGGGGCTTGGCAAGATGATAAAATGCCGTGACGCGGTCACCCGGGATTTCCAATCCTTCGCGTTTGAAGTACTCCCGCAGTCGCGGGATCAATTGCTGATCAATAACCCACTGTTGCATCGGCCAGATTCCCGTCTCCACACGCATAAAGCACTCACCAGTGGATTGGACCGAGGGTCCGCTGACGGAAATCGGCTTCAACACGGCACCCGCATATTGCTTGCCAATCTCGCCGCTAATTGCTGCCAAGAGTGTCTTTGCCTTATCCGCATCGGCCGCATCACGTAGAGCCACATCCACGCGCACGCCCATCGCGCCGTTTCGATAGGTACCTACAAGGGCAATATTTCGGTTCGGGATGGTGACGGTCTGGCCAACATAGTTGCGCATGCGCGTCATCCGCAATCCGAGTTCCTCGACGATGCCGATCTGCGCTGAAATCTCGACCATATCGCCGACATCAAACTGCCCCTCAAAAATCACAAAGAAGCCCGTCACGATGTCTTGCACCAAGCCCTGAGACCCGAAGCCGATCGCCAATCCGACCACCGAAAGCGAGGCAAAGTAGGCCGTATAATTGACGCCCACCTCATTCAAAATCCGTCCCAATGCGCCGAAATAGACGACGTATTTGATAATATTCAAAACCAGCGCGTGAATCGTCATCGTTCGATTCTTGCGCTGCCGGAACAAATATTTAAGTGGTCCCAGTTCGGAATTGATCAGGGCGTGGCTGATGCCACGCAACAGGCCTATAAAGATGCGACTGACCAGAACGATAGCGAGAACAGCCAACATCCGTTTGAGTTTGGGCAGGATGTTCAATTTGGGCACAACAAAGACGTCACGCAACGTGAAGGAGCGTGAAATCGTGGGCCGTTGCGCCGTGAACGTCAACGGCTGCACCATATCGCCCCCGCTAAGCGTCAGTCTCAACGGCGCGAGGGCGTCCGCCCCAGCAAGCTCAAAATCGTAGTTAAACGCGCCGCGTTCAGAAGTGAGAATTATCGTCTTCGCGCGCACAGAAAAAGTACCCCGCGAGTCACCCATTCGATATCGCTCAGAACCCGAAAAAGTGAGTGAGATATCCTGTTTTCCGGCTCGTGCTATCCAGGTTCCCTGCAGTGCCGCGGCATATGCGTCTTCCTGCTGCCCCCCCAAGAGCCGCAAAGGCTCGTTGATGACGGGCGGCAAAACAGACTCGGCACCGGCATCTACCGCCACGTCGCTAGCGGTCTCGATCAGCGCATTGCGTCCCCCTGTTGCAGTGTTCGTTGATGCAGCCACGCGATCGCCGACGTCACTCGTGACATCGCCAACGACGAATCCAACGCTGCACAGGCCTACACAAAAGAGCATGGCAGCCAGACACCAAAACTTAAAATGTACACGTTCAGTCATTGGCACAGCATCCACATTCGCCCGAACCTGACAAGAAGCAATTGTGACACGCCCCCGGAGCAAGGCAGCAGTGGGCTGGCCCGTTCGAGATGCGCGCCGCTCAGTACACGTCGGGAATGAAGGTCTGATCCTGCATGGGCGGTCGCACGTAGCCACCCATGTCCTGACGTGGATGTTTACAATGCCACAGACTTGGAGTAGAAATTGGCATGCGCATTGTTTGTATTAGCGACACCCACGGACTTCATGACGGCGTTGGTGGTGTGCCCGACGGAGACGTTCTCGTCCATGCGGGTGACCTGACCAACCACGGCGAAATAAGTCAGGTGCGCTCCTTTAACGAATGGATCGGGCGACTTCCCCACCCGCACAAGCTTGTCATCGCAGGAAATCACGATTTCTGTTTCGAGAACGCCCCGGAGTCTTGCGAACCGCTTCTGACGAACTGTACCTACCTTCGCGATTCAGGCGCGGTCATCCAGGGCGTGCGCTTCTACGGCAGTCCCTGGCAACCCTGGTTTTATGACTGGGCCTTCAACCTGCAACGCGGAGCGGAAATCCGGGCGAAATGGCGCCTGATCCCGCAGGACACCGATGTGCTGATCACGCACGGCCCGGCCCTAGGCCACGGCGACATGACGGACGACAACGAAGCCGCAGGCTGCGCCGACCTGCTGGAGAGCATCAATGAGCGAGACATCCGCCTACACGTGTTCGGACATATTCACGAAGGCTACGGCGTAACGCATCGCGACGACACACAGTTTGTCAATGCCAGCACCTGCACCCTCAGCTACGAGCCAACGAATCCGCCCATTGTCATCGACCTCTGAGTAACCCGGTATCGTCGCAGACACGTCAGGCACTGGAGAGAAGAGGAACACATATTTCGAGAGAACCCGCCGGGTTCCAGGAGACGTTTACGATATGAACGGCGGGAGCGGATCCTTCGATAAGCTCAAGCCCTTAATGGCAGGATTGAGCCCGATCGTTAACCTCGAAGGTTGCAAAGTTGCATGAGACGATCCGTCTCGCGGTAGGCCTCCTCCACCCATTCGACGATACGTGCGGGGTCGGGGGAATACTCGAGCTCAATTGAAACCGCCCCATCGATCTCCAATTCCTTGATTGCATTCAGGTAAGGCGAGAACTTCACCACGCCGCGCCCTGGCGGCAGATCCCCATGGACCTTTCCATCACAATCACTGATATGCACATGAATGGCCTTGCCTTTCAGGTCGGCAACTTCTGAAGGACTCACATCGGCCAATGCCAAGTGAGACACATCTATATTCCCCAGAACACGTGGATGATTGCACGCGTCAATGAAACGCTTCATCTCTTTCACGTTGTTGAGCAGGCTCAAGCGGAAAGGCTCAAGCTCCAAGGCGATATCAATGCCCTTCTGATCGGCATAATCCCCAATCATGCGACAGGTCTCCAGGCCCCAGTTCCACTGGTCTTCCGGAGGAATAACCTCGCGTTGCCAAATGTACTCCCCAAGGACGAGTAGAATATTACTTGCCCCCCAATCCGCAGCTAGGTCAACGAACTTTTTGCAGCGCTCCACGTGAAAATCACGTACCGGGTCATTAAAATCAATCAGCCCTTCCGCAACGACGGGCAGGGACACGATGGGAAGCCCCTCGCGCTTGCAAACGTCGATGACAAGTTGACGCTCCTCATCGGTAATGCCCATCGCTTCGGTGAAAATATCCACGCAGTCGAAGCCGATCCGTGCAATGTGCTCTAACCCCGTGGCTGTATCTACCCCAGCTTGACCAAAAGCGCTGTTAATGATTCCTAATTTCATAATGTGGTACTTTCGTTGTGTGGTTTTATTTTAATTCAATCTCACTAGCATCCCATAGGCTAAAGAAAAGATTTACCACCCGCTACGCTGGAGACACGGAGGCACAGAGGAAAGCAAAAGAGAAGATTAACCACAGAGGTCACAGAGGACGCAGAGCCGTCTCCGCCCTTCGGGCTACGCCGCCCCAAGGAAGAGAAAAAAAATATTACCTCTGCGTCTTCTGTGACCTCTGTGGTTAGTCTCTTCTCCGTGCCTCCGTGTCTCCAGCGTAGCGGGTGGTAATCATCTTCTCCAGGGGCTGCAATTTCTGCAATTCAGATTGGCAGCCCGATCTCAGAAATTTTAACCGCTCGATGTTCATGAACACTCAACTGAGCGGCTTCGATCAGTGCTAACGTTCCCAAATTGTCTCGCGCGGACAGGGCACAGGGCTCCCCTGTTTCCAGTGCTCGAAACACATCCCCCATGGTGCCGCCAAAGGCATCAGGAAACCACGCCCCTTTAAGATCGGGCCGAACAAAATCATCATCCCCTTTGCTCGCATGACGAAGCGTCGAAGGCGACGTATAAGGGTCCTTGCACCAACCGATATCACCGATCGCCAAGCCATCCATCCCTTCGACGCGCCATTCAATGCGAATGTCCCCCGGACAGCCTTCCTGCGCTGGCCCGGTCCACACATCATCAACGATAACGGCACGCAGCCCGCTCGCATACTCGAGAACATAGGTACAGATCCCATCCGCATGCGCAAACGTCGTTCGCGGATCAGGGCGCATACTGCAAAACAAACGCTCGGGCTCACCAAACCAATAGCGCATGCAATCGAGGTGATGAATAGACATGATCTTCAGACTCGCGCCACCGATGGCTTCCTGCCAAGGCTGCCAATGGGGAATCCCGCGCATGTCGATGGTCGCAAACACCGGGTCTCCGAGTTGCCCGCTAGCCAATAGCGCTTTACCCGCCTTTACCGATGGGTCGTGACGCATATTCTGGTTCACCGCGAGTAAAATGCCGGCCCGCTCACAGGTCTCGACCAGGCTCCGACCTTCAGCGAGACTTAAAGCCAGTGGTTTCTGTGCGAGTATCGCTCGGACCGTTCCACGCTCACAGGCCGCGCGGATCAACGCGGGTTGCATCATCGGTGGAACCGCAATATCAAGCACCTCGATCGACGTGTCGTCCAATAAGGCATCGTAGTCCTCATGCACGGTTTCAATGCCGAAGCGCTCCGCAGCCTGTTCTGCATTCGCCTTGGTGCGGGATGCGATTGCCACGGGGTGGTAGCCCTCCTTTTGGTAGCTTACCAGATGACATTCACTGATGATGAATCCACTTCCTAGTATCCCAATACGATAGTCCTTCTTCAAGAGACGAGCTCCTCATGGCTGAATGCGTACACCGTCGTGTGGCGCTGCACCTGATCGGGTCGAACGAGGATATCCCCAAAGCCCGCCGCTGGATCCGGATAGCCCTGACATTCAAAACACATCCCCGCATGCTTGGGATAGGCCGTTCCATTCTTGCCTTTCAGCGAACCATCTAGATGGGCGGCTGTATAAAACTGCAGGTAGTCGTGCGTGGTAGAAACGTCCATGCTGCGGCCACTGACAGGGTCCATGAAACGTGCGACCAGCGCCAATTCCCTACTCTTCTTCAATTGATATATATCGCCGTGCTGATGTGGTAGCCCAGGAATGACGTCCGCTAGTGGACGGGCCTGTCGAAGATCTGCCGCTTTACCATCCACCGATTCGGCATAGCCCAAAGGTGTCATGGTTTCATCCGTCGCCATCACATGGTCAGAAAAAATCTGGGCCACATGCCCTTGCGCGGATCCACTGCTTTCCCCTGCCAAATTAAAATATGAATGCTGTGCCAAAGTGAAGGGTGTCGTTTGATCAGATTGGGCTTCCGTCTCAAAGACAAGTGCGTTGTCAGGGGTGACAAGGTAAGTGATGGTGAGTTCCAGCGTGCCCGGATAGTTGCCCTCTCCGTCGACACTGGTATAGTGCATTCGCAACCCCACCGTTCCGTCATCCTTCACGAAGGGTGCACCCGTCCACAGCCGTTTAGCAAGTCCCGCTTCACCACCATGCAGATGATTGCCGCGATCATTACAGGGAAGTTGATACGTCTGCCCGTCGAACGCCAAGTGACCCGAGGGAATTCGACCGGCAACCCGGCCAGCGATCACCCCGAAATATGAATCATTGCGATGTTCCCAAGCGTCCATGGTCTCATGGCCTAGCACCACATCCACCAACCCGCCCATGCCATTAGGCAGAGCAAGGCGACGCACGGCAGCGCCATAGGACAGAATTTCCACCTCCATCCCCCCCGTACCCCGTAGCATCCACGCGTCCACGTCTCGCCCGTCCGATAGACACCCGTATGTTCGGTGTAAATATGCAGGCAAGGGCTCCGATTCGGTCATCATGTTTTTGGTCATGAGGCATTATTTTCACGGTTTTGGTTAAAATGCAATTTCCTCATCGAGGTCGGGCCCCTGAAAGTGTTTATGAATCAACGGGGGAAACCCCAAAAAATCATATTTTTGTAAGTTCAGTGGCGCTGGCGCGATGCATGTTTGTCGTGGATGTGCGCTACAGACGCCATCACTTTAAAGAAAACCTGATTTGCAGGGTTGGAACAGACATACCGGAG
>JBLHHU010000134.1:0-9106 GCA_047615735.1 Kiritimatiellia bacterium
TGCCGGCAGGAGGTCGTTCAGGGCTGCCGGAGCCCCATACGGGTAGCTGCCTGTGTCAATGGATGCGAAGTAAAAGTCCGCACACCTCGATAGCGGTTCCTGCAGGCTGATTTGAATCGTTCCACGTGGGAGCGTTTTGACCGGTACGCGACCGGGCCAGTACGTGACGTGCGCAATCACGTTACTGTAGTTCGTATCAGACGCGTGACCGTGATGGTGCCAATCGGCGGCATGAATGTGAATTTCAACGTCGCCGGACAGAACACGTCTGTCGTGCCCTACGGCAATTCGTGCATTCAAAAAATCGGGTCCGGCTTCGAGGTTCCATTGTCCCGCATGCAGCACCTCTACTGGTTCGCCATCCAGTGTCTGTAGGTCCGTCGGGCGATAGGTTGCGTCGTACCAGACGCAGTGTAGGTGTCGTTCCGAGAACGGTTCGTCAAGCAGGCGAACGCCGCGTTCGCGCGCGATCATGCGATCGGTAAGTTCTGAATATTGCGTTGCGTTTGGAAACGCCCGTGCGAGCACATCCATAAAAATCCCCCCTTTTCTTGGCATGTCATACTGCCTCCTTGCGGAGGTAGATCTTTAGATCATCGCGCTGGCTGAATCCCTGCGTCAAGCGAAACAGATCATAAAGGGTGGCTCGCTTGACTATGCTTGTGATCTTGGCTATTACTGAACGTTGGCTCGAGCCGCGTTTGGGATGACGTATCCGGCGGCCGATCTGACTCACACCTCGTGTTGTTTTTCATGAGGAGGAACCACTCATGGATAATATGATTGAGGTTAATCACCTTACAAAAACCTACGGCCCCTACCGTGCTGTCAATGACTTGTCTTTTACCGTAGCTCCCGGAGAAATCGTTGGGTTTCTGGGTCCTAATGGCGCAGGAAAGACAACGACGATGCGCATCCTTGCGACCTACCTGTCGGCCAGTTCTGGGAATGTGCGAATTGCGGGTCAGGATATATTTTCCAATCCACTTCAGGCGCGTCAGCAGATCGGTTATCTTCCCGAAAATGTTCCGCTGTATGACGAAATGCGCGTCTTGGAGTATTTCAAGTACCGCGGGCACCTAAAAGGCATGCACGGGCGGCATTTGCATGCCCGCATTAACGAATGCATGGACGCCTGTGGCTTGGAGGAGGTCAGGCAAAAGATTATCGGACGACTGTCGAAGGGGTTTCGGCAACGCGTGGGATTGGCTGATGCACTTTTGCATGAGCCCGGCTTACTCATTCTGGATGAACCCACTGTCGGGTTGGACCCAAACCAGATTCGCGACATACGACACTTCATCAAGGGGCTTGGGCGTAAACATACCGTTTTGCTGTCGTCTCACATTTTGTCCGAGGTCGAGATGATTTGCGAGCGGGTGATCATTATTGATCAGGGGCGCATTGTCGTGGCAGACGAGACGCGCAATCTGGTGTCGGCATTGAAAGGCCGAAGTCATGTGGCGCTTGAAGTTAAGGGCAATCTGGACGATGTGTTGCCGACGTTAAAGGCAATGGAGGGTGTTGCAAATCTAAAACACCGTAGCGACGGGGAGTGGCACTGCATCGATTGCGAAACCGATGGCAAGGGTGACATCTGTCCCGAGCTGTTTGTCGAAGCTGCCAGGCGGGGCTGGGTCATTCGTGAAATGCATACCGCCTCACGAAAACTGGAAGATGTTTTTGTGTCGTTGACGCGCAATGGGGCGAGGGATGCGGATCTCCGCGAAAGGACGTCAGCATAGCATGCGTGCGATACGTACATTATGGGCCCGCGAATTAGCTGCCTGTTTTCTTTCCCCGATCGCCTACGTGATGATGGTGGCCTTTCTGCTAGTCTCTGGCCTGTCTTTTCTCGTTACGGTTTTCAAAAACGAGGGGCGTCCTGAACCGCTCTCGATGTATCTGTTTGCCGGGGACGCTATTTGGTTACCTATCCTTGTTGCGGTTGTGACGATGCGGCTCTTTGCCGAAGAGCTGCGCTCCGGGACTATTGAAAACCTGATGACCGTCCCCATCACCGACGTTCAGATCGTTGTGGGGAAGTTTTTGGGCGCCTACACATTTTTGGTCGCTGTTTTGGCACCGACGGCTCTATTTGTAGTCATTTTAGAGCGTATCAGCCCCGGATTGAGCCCTGCAGATCTCGATCCAGGCGCGTTTCTATGGGGAGGGATCATCCTGTTTCTTGTGACAGGGCTGTTTCTTGCCGTCGGTATGTTCTGTTCCTTGTTAAGCCAGAATCAGATCATCGCCGCCATCCTCAGTATTTCATTAAATTGGCTGCTACTATTGGCAGGCTGGCTCTTATTATCGGTTCCGGGCATCGATCCTGAGTTTGCAACCTTTCTGTCTGTCACGGCGCATATTGAAGACTTCGCTAGAGGATCTGTCGAAGCGCGCCAATTTTTCTTTTACATCATAAGCACGTCATTCATGCTTTTCGTGAGTGTTCGTACGCTCCAGGCGCGCCGCCTGAAGTGATTTTTAGAGGCTTTTCCTTTGTCTAATAAAGAACAACCCCAAGACGCGTCTCTTGTTTGGCGTTCGCGAGCGCGACGGCTGACGGTAGGCACGAACGCGATTTTCAGTATCCTGCTTTTCGGCGTGCTGGCCTTGATGTTAAACTTTGCTGCCTTCCGATATCTGGATTTGCGCCACAACTTTAGCTCGCTTAAGTTTTTTGCTCTATCTGAAAAGACCGAGAGCATTCTGGGGGAAATTACAGGGTCGCTCAAAATTACATCCGTATTCAGTGAGGATGAAATCCTGGGGGGCGAAGTGGGCTTCCTGCTTAAGGAATACGTATATTCAGCCCGCGCGCATCAAGCTCTTACGTTGGAGTTGGAATTCGTCGATCCCGATCGTGACCTATTGCGCGTCAAGGAAATCAAAGACGCGTATGGTCTCGAAAAACCCAATTTCCTCGTTGTTGAATACGATGGGCGTTCACGTATCGTCGGCAGCGACAACCTCGTGGATGTTGACAGTATTATCGACTACAGCGGACTCATGGGTGGAAATTCCGTCAAGGTTCGCAAGCAACGCGTGGGATTTCGGGGTGAACAGGCCATTTCGTCCGCGATCTACAGTCTGTCGCGCGAAAAACAACCTGCTGTGTATTTTCTGCAAGGGCATGGAGAACGTGAGATAGAGGCGCTCAAAACGCGCACTGGATTCGGTACCATCGCCCGCGAGATGCAACGCGACAACATCAGCGTGCGCACCTTTCAGTTGAATCATACGACAGATATTCCCGACGATTGCGACGCCATTGTGATCGCAGGGCCGCGCACGGATCTGTCTGTGGATGAAATCGACCTACTACGAAAGTACCTCGACCAAAATGGGCGCTTACTTCTGCTGGTCGATCCCGGTTCCGATGGCGCGCTTAATCCGCTCCTAAACGAGTGGGGTGTCACGTTCGATAACGATTTTGTGTTGGCGCGGGAGCGCACAAAAACGGGCCGCGAAATCATGATTATCGACTATGGACCACACCCTATCACGAAGCCCTTGAATGGCATTTTCAGCGTATTTTATTTGCCGCGCTCGGTGAATCCGCTCATTTCAGATGGCGAAAACACGGGTCTTGCGGCCGACCGCCCGAAAGTCACCATCTTGGCAGGGACGGGTCATGATGGCTGGGCCGAGCGCAATTTTGAAACCTTACCGGCACGTTTTGATGAAGGCGAGGATCGTGCCGGGCCCATCCCTGTTGCCGTGGCTGTGGAGCGGGGTGGACAGAGCCGCATCGATCTTGAACTGCAGCCGACACGGCTCGTTGTCATCGGAGACACGGACTTCGCGTCGAACATTGCACTGCAAAGTGCGGGTGGTGGAAACGCAGACCTTTTCATGAACTCCATTAACTGGCTGCTTCAACGAGACACTCTAATGGCGATCGCACCCAAGCGCCTACTGAATGTCAGGTTACAGATGGATCAGAAGCAGATCAAAGTCGCATATCTTGTAATTGCCGTATTGATCCCGCTCTTGGTGGCCTTCGTCGGCCTGTTAATCTGGGTACGTCGAGGGCGCTAAGCTGGAGTGAATGGGTTATGCTGAGATTTCGTACAACGCTTTTTCTCTTTGTCGCTGTGTGCACTGTCGGTCTGGTTATTTTGCTTGTGGAACGGGATCGTCAGCTGCATGAAAAGCGCCACGTGCAAAAAGAGAAAGTGTTTCCTTTCAAAGCGGAGGACGTCACGTCACTCCAAATTCTTCGTAGCTCAAATGTGTTTGAATGCGTCAAGCAGGATGGCGGCTGGTTTATCCAACACCCCGTAAAATCGCGCGGCGATGTAGGCGTTATCGAAGGACTGCTTTCAAAGCTTGAACTGCTGCGTCCCCTAGAGTTGATTACAGAAGAACAACGTAGCATTCGTGGTCTGGATCTGATGGATTATGGCCTTGCCCCAGCGCGCATTGAAATTATCGTTCGCAATGACACGCTAGAGCGTCGACTTCTCATTGGGGATCACGCTCCGCTTGGGGACTGGGTCTACACCAAATTGGCGCGTTTCCCGGAAGTTATTTCCCTGCCCAAATCATTGACTGAATTGATCCCCGACAACATCGGCATGCTTCGCGATACGCGCGTGTTTCCTCGTGGGCCTGGCAAAACGACTCGCATTGATATTTATCGTCCTGCGCAGGGATTTGTGCGCCTGGTTCGGGAAGATGCACGCTGGGCGCTAACGCAGCCAATTTCGTGTCAGGCGAATGCTGCTAGCGTCCAGGCCTTATTGACCAAACTCTATTCAGCACGCGTGTCACATTTCGTTTGGGACGCACCGATTGCGACAGAATCACCGGCGCCCGCTGACGGCGCACCTCCAGAGGGAGACGTGGCATTGACCACCTTGGTTGATTCCTACGGGCTTGCGCAAGACGAGGCTGTGGTGCGAATAGAGGTGTGGTCCGAAGACGGATTAACCAGTCAGATGCTCACCATTGGCAAAGATGCAGAGGGACATCCAGGGGAGGTGTATGCAACACGTCGTGATGTCCCTTCAATCTATGCCGTGTCAACGAACGTCGTCGAAGCTCTATCGGTAAGCGTTGACGATTTACGAAGTCGGCGTGTTGTCGGCCTCGCGCCCGAAGACGTCGATCAGATTTCAATTTTCCGGGGAGAACAGCGTCTCGTCATGGAGCGCGGGATCGATCGCGCGTGGTCGATTCGCCAGCCGGTCGAGTGGAAAGCCGATCGGCGCGCTGTTGAAGGCCTTTTGGCTGCACTCGATCAATGGCACGTGCAGGGGTTCGTGAAACCGGCAAACACAAATGCTGCCGTTACGGCACTGGAGACGCCTTGGTGCGTTATTACCTTGGGTCAATTGAGCCTTCAGCCTGACGTCGAGCCCGCGACCACCGACGCCAGCGTCGGCACTGAGCCCGTTTCGCGCTTCGACGATCGCGACCGAGTCGTTGTGGGTGCAGCTGCTCAGGGGATGGATCATGTTTTCGTTGAATCCACAGAGACCGCCGGTTTCGCTGTGATCGACTCGCGTCTCATTCGAACGTTACCTGACAATCCCGCTGATCCGCTCAACTATCGCAATCGCGAAGTGCTCGCTATTGTCGCCGAGGACATTCATCGAATTTCACTTGTTCGAAACGGCCGAACGCAAACCGTCAGTCGCGTTGAAACCGACGCATGGTTGAGTACCTCATCATCAAACCGCGTCGATCTTACTGCAATAAACGATATCTTGCTCAGCGTTTCGGATCTGCGTGCGGTTCGCATCGAGGCCATGACACCAGATTCGCTCGTCCCTTTTGGATTGGATCGTTCGGCGACGCAATTGACGCTGGGCTTGCGTGGGGATCAGGGGATTCAGAAGTCATTGCTTTTCGGGTTTCGCTCGCGAACCGATGGTGTCTTCACAACGGTTCAGGGGCTGGATGTGGTTTTCGCTATCTCACATGATGTGACCGCAACGCTTACCCGTGATTTGTTACACTCCGCGACGCCTGACACCAGCGTCGTGGACCCCGAGTAAGGATTCGAAATGCCAACGAGTCGCACACGCACGCGCATACGCTTAATTCTGGCGTTCATCCTGCTCTGTTTTTTGGCGATCGTCGCGTATCTCGATCTTGCCGGCATGCCGCAATGGTTGAAAAACAACATGCTGCGCCGCCTCTCCAAGGGCGACCTTGCCTTCGAAGTGGATACGGTACACTGCCATGTGTTGCGTGCGCTTGATATGAAGGGCCTGCGCGTCTTTACCTATGGGCAGATTGGCCAACCTGTGGTTGAAGCAGAGCGCGTATTCTTCAAGATTGATCCACTGGCAAAAGTGCGTGACGAATCGATTGTTCCATCTGTGTATTTCGAGAATGTCATCGTTCGCCCAACACTTATCGGTGGTGATTCACAAACGGAAGAAGGCGCGTATACAGAATTGGATATCATCATTCATTTGCGGAACGCTGAGATCGGAGGTTTGCACATCCGTGAGCTCCGTGCTCGCTACCAGCGCACTGCAGAGGGTGTTGCATTGACGGGACTGTCGGCGACATTGCAGAACGATGACGGTGCCTTGCTGCATCTCGATGGTGATATTTGGTATAGCCGCTCGGACAACGTTTATTCCGGTGAAATTACGATCGAAGGCAATCCGCGTTTGTTAGTCGGTCCGTTCGCGGACTGGGGCATGCGTTTCACGCCCGAATTGATTTCTCGCTTCGAATTCAAGACGTCCGAACCGCGCTGCACGGTCAAATTCTATCGCGGGGGTGAAGACAAAAGGACATGGATGGCGAATGGGCGGTTCTGGATGGAGGAGGGCACGTATAAAGGCGTTGAGGTGATGCGCGCTGACTGCACCTACGATTTTCAGATTGGCCCAACCGTGCGCATCTTCGAGGTCAGCCCGCTCCTGATCGTTCGCGAAGAAGGGCTCGCACTCGGTGGCTTAACGTTCGATGGATCAGAAGGAAACCGCGCTTTGGAATTTGACCTGTCGTCAACCATCGATCCCCATGCACTTGTGGAAATTGTTGGCGTTATGACCAACATGGTTTCGACGAATGTTCTTTTTGAGGTTCCGTACCGCGTGAACGTCAAAGGATTACATGACATCAAGAATCCTGCGCTCAGCCGGATGTCTGCTGACGTCGATTTTGGAGCGATTGAGACGGGCGAAATCCTGCTCTCGAATGTGTCGTTCGCATGGTCACGTCATGGATTCGTGGATAGCTTTGACGATATGCGCGCCCTTTTCTGTGGCGGTGTACTCGAAGGGGAGGGCTATCTGGCGAAGCCGGTCGGCTCGGACGTGACGTCGGCATTCTTTTCGGGCGATTGGCGAAGCATCGATTTAAAAACGTTTGCTGATCGACTGATTGGCGAGGATGCACATGCCTTCAGCGGGGATATGAAAGGACATTTGCACCTAGTGGGTGTGACCGGCGCCGAAAACCATCATTCCTGGGCAGGAAATGGCGATCTTCGCATATCTGGGGGGCAACTGCTTCGCTTGCCTGTGTTTGGTGGATTAACGAAGTATA
Source organism: Kiritimatiellia bacterium (assembly GCA_047615735.1). Lineage (GTDB taxonomy): Bacteria > Verrucomicrobiota > Kiritimatiellia > UBA8416 > JAIOPI01 > JAPKCZ01. The sequence continues at coordinate 7,522 of JBLHHU010000134.1, forward strand.
TGGGTAAGGCGTTGCCGGGCGTGGATCTGCTGCTTCGCCAGACGGATGCCTCTGCAAGTTATCGTGTTTCCAATGAACGTGTTCTATTCGATGAGGTCAGGGTTGAAGGGGATGTGCTCAGTCTATTGGGCAAAGGTCAATGTGATTTCGACCGTGAATTGGATTTCGCAGTGGAGTTGACCTTTTTTAGAGGGCATACGCTCATTGGAAAGATTGTCCGATTGCCGACGTTTATCCTCAGCAAGTTGCTCGAATTTCGTGTTGTCGGACCGATGACGTCGCCGCATTGGTATCCTGTCAATTTCTCCAAAGATTTGTTTGAACGCATTGGACTGAAAAGCAGCGATCGGGATCGTCGCCCCACGTCGGCGCCATCGGAAAAGGCGCAGGATTAGGTCAATCTGTGAAAAAGCACATTGCATTTGCTAAAATCACCGACTTTAATTGTCTCGCATGTCCTTCTTCCTTGATTTGCAAGTCGCACTTTGATTACCGTCGGGAGCTATCGCGTATGATTCGATTCATCACACCGCGGTGGTGTGTTCGATGTGCGCATATGCCGTATAAAAACGAGACTATGCTTGATGAAAACTGATGTTTTCGACGACCACCCGAAGGAAGAGTGTGGGCTTTTCGGCGTTTATGGAATCGAAGATCCTGGCGCATTGATTTATCGCGGGCTGTTTGCGATTCAGCATCGGGGCCAGGAAGGTGCCGGGATCTCCGTCGCCGATGGAAAGACCATCCAATCCTTTCGCGGGCAAGGACTTCTGTCCGAAGCGCTCGGAAAAGTAGACCTTTCCAAGCTCAAAGGTGACATTGGCATTGGACACGTTCGCTATTCGACCATGGGTTCATCGCGTATCCACAATGTGCAACCCCTTGTCGTTGAGTGTGTTGACGGAATTTGGGCCGTGGCGCACAACGGTAATCTTGTCAATGCCACTGCAATGCGCCGGAATTATCAGAATGCGGGTGCCATTTTCCAAACGGGCACGGACAGCGAGGTGCTTGTGCATCTATTGGCCGATCCGATGTTCCGCTCACGACCGCAACGTGTCGCGCGCGCCTTAAATGAACTGCGTGGGGCCTTCTGCTTCCTCATCATGACCAAGGACTGTCTGATGGCTGCACGCGACCCCAACGGGTTCCGGCCGCTATCCATTGGCAAACTGGGCGATGCATGGGTGGTCGCTAGCGAAACCTGTGCGCTGGCGCAAACCGGCGCCGAATACGTGCGCGATGTCGAGCCCGGTGAATTGATCACCATTGATAAGCACGGTATGCGTAGTAGCCATTTCGCTGAAGGCGGCCCAAGTGAATTGACGCAGTGTGTCTTCGAGCTGGTCTATTTCGCGCGCCCTGACAGCCGCGTGTTCGGTTCAAATGTGCACGAGGTGCGTCTCGGGTATGGTGCACGTTTGGCGGAGGAGCATCCTGTCGAAGCGGATATTGTTATCCCCATTCCCGACAGCGGAAATTCGGCCGCGCTCGGGTATTCTCGTGCCAGCGGTATTCCGCTCGATTACGGATTTATTCGTAACCACTACGTGGGTCGAACCTTTATTATGCCAGAGCAGAAGCA
>JBLHHU010000135.1:0-9060 GCA_047615735.1 Kiritimatiellia bacterium
AGAATCTGCCTGAAACCTGACACCTGACACCTGACCTCTGCGCCAAGGGACCCAATGCAGGCGTGGTGTCGAGCAATGGCTTACGGGGAATCAATCAGCGCGAGGAAATGCCATTCGTTGGCGCTGGTCCGCTGCCGGGGACGACGCATTGCGTCACAATTACTGACACCCAAATGGTTAACTGCCCTTGAAGGCGTAATGGGGTTTTGCGTCATAATCATGACACCGAGAGAATGGAGTCATGAAAATGAGTAAATCAACGACGCGGGAGTATACATTGAAGATACGCGAACGCTATGGCGCGATGAAGACAAAGGTCGCAAAAGGGCGAGTTCTGGACGACTTTTGTGCCACAACAGGACTGGGCCGGAAGCACGCGATTAAGGTGCTTCGCAGCAATGTCGAACCACTGCGAGCGGCTGGGCGCAAAGCGGAATACGCGGGGGCGAGCGATGCATTGAGGGCGATTTGGTTGTTCTTTGACCAGCCTTGTTCAAAGCTTCTGCATCCGGTCCTGGGCAGCTATGTGGCGAGCTACGAAAGACGCGCGGATGCGCTGGACGCAGAGACAAAGGCGCTACTCCTGAAGATGAGCCCATCTACAATCGACCGGTTGCTGCGGCCGCATCGGGTGCGCACGTCACGATGGCGTGGTCACGGCAGCCCCATGGCCAACATGAAACGCCATGTGCCGGTACGCTCTGAACGCTGGGATGGACGGGGTCCGGGTTGGGTTGAGGCCGATTCGGTGGCACACTGCGGCGGTTCCATGGCGGGGAGTTTTGCGTACACACTGACCCTTACGGACACAGACACCCAATGGACGGAACTGCGGGCCGTGTGGAACCGCGGCGGCCACGCGACGACCTTGCGGGTGCAGGAAATCGAACAGATGCTCCCGTTTCCACTTAAGGGTGTTAATACCGACAATGGAAGCGAGTTTCTTAACGGACACTTTGTTCGCCATTTCAACAAACGGGATGTAGAGGTGCTTCAGACCCGCTCCAGGCCCTATCACAAAAACGACAATGCACGCGTCGAACAGAAAAACGGCTCACACGTGCGTTCACTGCTTGGGTACGACCGATTCGACGATCCTGCTTGTGTTGACGATCTCAACGAGATTCTGGTGCTGCATTCTTGCTGGACCAATCTCTTTCGCCGCTGCATGAAGCTGATTTCAAAGACCAAAGAAGGGCACCGATACAAAAAGATCTATGACAAACCCATGACGCCCGCCCAACGTCTTCTGGCGACCCCAGGCCTGTCCAGAGATGTCAAAACACGAATGGTGGAAATGATGAAAACCTACGACGACTGCTACGCATTGAAATGCCAAGTGCAGACCAAGACACGTCAATTCTTTGAACGCTACGTGCTGATGCCCGAAACCGTTCCATCCTGTCCTGGGGCGGGTTCGTCCCCTTCGGCCCTACGGGGACAGGGCACGAACCCGCCCCGGGACAGCGCCGTTCCCATCGCCGCCGAGCCAAGCCCCGCCTCGGAACCCCTCCTCGCCAGCCAAACACCACGGTGTCATCATTATGACGCAACAGCCAACAAAACGAACCACCGCTACGGTGTCACTTCTATTTGACGCAACGGGCGACAGGCCGTCCGTCATTCGCCCGATTTGGCCGCTATGCCTAGAGATCCGGCGTGCCCCCGTCGACATCAGGGGGCGGCCTTGTTGAGGCGCCAGCGCACGATGGTGCGCAGGCCCGTCGCTTCGAACTGCATCGATGCACTGGCGTCGCCGACGCCCTGCAGAGCACCGAACACAGCCTCTGGATCGAAGGGCGGTTGCTCTTGCGCAAATAGGGTCCCAAACCCATCCAGGCCGGGAACGTAACCATCCCAGTCGAGGCGGGCATTGTCGGGAAGCACAGGTGCAAAACCAAACAACGCGTGATGCCGCTGAAGGGCCGCGTCGGGCGCGATCCCCGACGCCAGCAGCGGGTACAGATAGGTCAACCCCTCCATAACGGCCTCGCGCTGGCCTTCGAGGGCAGAAAGATACAGAGCGCGCATCTCAATCTTCGCAGCCGACGGCGTGACCTGCAAGGACGCGCCCGACACCAGGGCATCCGACGCCGACGCCACACGGATTGGCTCACGCCAGGGCATGTTGCTTATGATCAAATATTTCCCCTCCACGGATAAACCAAAACGCAACGACAGCCCCCAGGCATCAAAGCCAGCCACCCAACTGTCACGCCCCGCGACACGATAGGACGAAAATTTCATGTCATCATCCCATCTCGCAAAGGCGTTCGACAACTCACCGTTGCGAAGTAGCGTGCGCACGGGTTCGGGATCCTGAAGTTCCACAAGTATCGCGCAGGGACGCGTCAGCAGCGAAACAAAGAGCGGAATCATCATCTCGTCATCAAAATCACCAAAGCGCCCACCCAAGCCAAGCAGGGACCGACTGCCAAATGCGATGATCGGCTCTGCGTCGAAAACCGCAAAATGAAAGGCGGGGCCCAATTGATCCAACGCGCGGCCTTCAATCCCCATCTGGCGAGCCATATTGAAGAATCCATCCCGGAACATTTCCCGCCAGGCCTTTTCGCTCAGATTGAGCGAAAGCATGCCAGGCGACCTCCAGAACCTCGACTCGCACGTCAGCCGCCATCACCCCGGCCCATGCACACGCAAATCCCAAACACGCTGTAACGCCCAACATCCTCTTCATCCCAAAACCTCCCGCTTATCCGCCGCAGATCTCCAACACACACAGTACCCTAAACAGATGCACCCAAACTCTCACGAGATATTGTGCAACAATCAGCCCGCCGAGAAGCTTTTGACCTCACCTCCAAGAGCTCGGCGGCGGGTTCTCGTGAAACATTTCATCATCTTCTCTGCTCTGTGCCTCCGTGAACTCGAGCGCAGCATGTGGTGATTCCCCGGGCCGGGCCGCAGGTTTCTCATTGAAGAGGCGTCGCGATGACTCGGTAAAAGGCGGGACTCGGGGGATGGTTGCCGTCGGCAAGCCTACGGTACCGCCATGGCAGCGCGCCTGCAGAACGTGTCAGCGAAACAGCGTCTGTCCCGCGACCAGTGCCACGGTAGGCGCAATCGAGCGCGAGTTTAATTTAGACAACACGGCCGGCCTCGACGCACTGAACCTGAGTAGCATCAGCTTTGTCGGCGGCCATGCAGGCGACTTCAGCCTCGTCGGTGGTTTTCCTACAAAGATCCTCGGCGGTCTCTCTCACGCCATTACCGTGCGCTTTGCTCCCGCGGCGGTTGGCCTGCGCAGCAGCACGCTACGGATTGAGAGCGACGATGCGGACGAAGCCGTTTACGAGATTGTCTTGAGAGGCATCGGCACGAACGTCGAGCCGGAAATCAGCCTGCACGATGGCACATCAACCAGCGATCCTGAGATTGCCACAGGGGGGATGGCGGCTATTTTCGACGGTACACTTGTGATTGGCGAATCCATCGACCGCACGTTTACTATCGAAAACTCTGCGGGCAGCGCGCCCCTTACGATCGGCGGGATGGTCGTCATCGCAGGGCACGTCGCTGATTTCAGCACGCTCGGCGCCGTCCCGAGCGTAATTCCCGCTGGCGCCTCTGCCACGTTCGTGCTGCGCTTTGATCCGACGGCGGCGGGGTCGCGCGCTGCGACGGTCATGATCTTCAGCGACGATGCCGATGAAGGCGCCTATGTATTTCACGTCAGCGGCCGTGGCCTGGAAGGCCCATTCCTGCTTTGCGAAGACTTCGAAGACGATGGCAACGGCTCGCGCTACCTCTTATCTACGCAGTTCTTTGATCTGACCAACGGCATCATGGACCAGACGATCAACCTGACGCATGCTGAAGACGGCGATTACACCGGACCTGTCAACCAGGGCATCTTCGCGGCCGAGGACACGGATGATGCCGCGGGAAACGGTTTGGCAGCGCAGACGCTCGCCTTCACCGTGCCGATCTCCGGTGCAGACAACTTAGTCTTCAGCGGGCTATTCGCAGCGGGCGCATCGTCTACCTATGATCCAGACGATCGGATTTTAGTGCAGGCGTCGATCGACAGCGCACCGCTTCAAACGCTGCTGCAGTTCGAATCGACGTCCAGCAGCATGGGCAATCAGCCCCTCGCACTAGACACCGATTTTAATGGGCTGGGAGACGGCAGCGTGCTGGGCTTGGATTTTCAGGAATTCAGTGCGCCCATCGTCGGCTCAGGCGCGACGCTGATTCTGACCGTGACGATTCAGGCTGATTCGGGAAATGAATCGATGGCCTTGGACTATCTTAAAATCGCGTCGGTGCCGGACAATGTGTACCAAGCCTACGACCAATGGACGCACGATGCCAGTCTCGTAGGCGACGACGCCTCCTTCTTGGATGACCCGGACGGCGATGGCGGCAAGAACGGCTACGAATGGGCCACGGGCAGCATTCCTTCGAATGCCAACTCCATCGTGCGCCTGGACATCGGCAGAACCAACGCCCGCGAGCAGGTTCTGTTCACGCGCAATACGGACGCCACCGAGCTAACCCTAACCCTGCAGTGTACGACAGACCTGGCCGACACGAATGCATGGAGCGGCGTCGCCACCAATGTTCTGGGTGTATGGACGCCACTGGCCGTCGTGAGCGAGAGCGGCTCAGGCAATCCCGTCGACGTCAACGTATCCGTCGGCCTCACCAACGCCCCGGCTGCATTCTATCGCCTGCACGTCAGCCAGCCGTAAATGGAGACACGGCCGACGGTGAATTTCGACCTGTCCACGAATGGTGGACTCACCTTTACCGACCATTCCAGGGACGACCTGGTGACAGTCCGTCGTACACATCGTAGCGGAGGCAGCGGGTAGGCACCGGTCGCCGAAGCAAGCCAAACAGATGGCACGAACCATATCGTGAATACATCTACGGAATCGGGCGCTCAGCTGTTCCGCCTTCTCCGTACTGAAACGCGCCGATAAAAGGTCGTGCCCCAAGCCTTTGCTTGTCGTAACATCCGGGCAATGCGTGCACACGAAAAACGGCGTTCAGGACTGTTGCTTGGGACATCCGTGGTCTTTCTGTCGGCAGCGCTTCTGTTCACCCTGGAACTTGCGGTGGCCAAGGCCCTGCTGCCGCGCTTTGGCGGAAGTCCAATGGTGTGGACAGCCTCGATGCTCGTTTATCAGGTGCTACTGCTGGGCGGCTATGCCTACGCGCACGGATTGGCGGACCGCTGTAGCGGCCCCACGCAAGTGCGCATCCACGTGGGCCTGTTGATCGTGGCCGTCGGGGTGTCGATCTTGGGCTTGCGCGTGCCGTCGCTGGCGGGAGGCGATCCGGCGGCCATGAGCCGCCACCCGCTCGCAGGACTCCTGTTCACAATGCTGACCTTTGTCGCGATTCCATTCATAGCAGTATCCGCGACCAGCCCGCTCGTGCAACACTGGCAACAACGGTTGTACCCTGGTCAATCGGTTTATCGCCTCTATGCTGTCTCGAACGCAGGTTCGTTTGTTGGTCTTCTGGCTTACCCGTTTCTGGTCGAACCCAGACTCAGTCTTGAGCAACAGCTCACAATCTGGACCGCGCTATTCGCCATCACCGCCGCGGCACTCACGTTCGTGGCTTGGCGCGTAATGCGCCACTCCCGTGAGGCCGACACACCTCAGGACATTGCGACAGCGACAGAAAGCGACATCGGACCAGAACGGCGCGGGAGAGACAGGCTGCTCTGGATAATCCTGCCGGCATCGACATCCGCGCTGCTCCTGTCGGCCACGAACGAACTGTGTCAGGATCTGGCCGTCTTTCCGTTTATGTGGGTCCTTCCTCTTTCCCTCTACTTGCTGTCCTTTACGCTGACGTTTCGTGATCGCAGCATTCGCAATGCCTTCGCTTTCGCCGCCCTGGCGACGGTCGCTGGCCTCGTCACCGCGGCCTTGTCCCTGCATGTACCCGCACCGGTTCATATCGTCACAATCAACCTGCTGGTTCTGGCGTGCTGCCTGGCCGCACACCGGGAACTGTACCGGGTGCGCCCTCCCGCACGACAACTGACGTCGTACTACCTGCGCCTCGCGGCCGGTAGCGGCATCGGCGCGGCCCTGGTGACACTCGTGGCACCGACCTTCTTCGGCGGATTCTGGGAGTTCCAAATCTCGGTACTCGCCGTGTGGATTGCGCTCGTCCTAGCCACCGCCTGGGACCGCAGCGGATGCATGCACACCGGTGACAAACGCCAGGCGGCGACCCTGCTGGGCCTGGGTGTCTTCCTGCTGCTGAACGCCATCCCGGAGGCATGGATGCAACGCCACATTCCGGCATGGCCGGCGCAGCATGCACCCCTGTCGCGAATCGGCTTGCCCATTTTCCTGGCAGCCGTTCTTTGGGTCGCCGTCTTTCGCCGCCGACCCGGTGCGCGCTCAAAAATTTGGCCGCGTGTACTGGCAGGACTCGTCCTGTTTATCGTCGAGTGCAGTCTACTGGACCGCGTGCGTTCCGACCTAAGCGTAAGTGGGATTGTGGGACGCAACTTTTTCGGCGTCATCAGGGTGGTGGATAATCTGCACAAAGATTCCGGAATTCAGGTCCGACAGCTCAGCCACGGCCGGATCAACCATGGGTGGCAATACGTGAATCCGGAACTCCGCCCCCTGCCCACCGCCTATCACAGCCCCTCGACGGGTATCGGACAACTGCTGATTGCATTGCAGGACAAACATGCCTCGATACGCATTGGCGTGACAGGCCTGGGCGCTGGTGCCCTGGCCGCCTATCCACGGTCTGAAGACCTTATCGTGTTCTACGAAATCGATCCCCAAGTCATCGCATTATCACAAGGGGACACGGCGACGTTTTCTTTCTTGAGCGACTGCCCCGGCGAAACCGCCGTCGTCTTGGGCGATGCACGTCAATCCCTGCAACTGGAACACGCCACCAGTGGAAGCCGGGAATTTGACGTACTGGCGCTTGACGCGTTCTCAAGTGACGCCATTCCCGTTCACCTCCTGACGCACGAGGCGATCGCCCTATATCTGCAACATCTGAAGCAGCCCTCGGGCGTGCTGGCGATCAATATTTCGAATCGATTTCTGGACATTGAACCCGTCGTCAACGACGCGGCTCTCGCGTTTGGCCTCAAGGCGGTATTGGTGGACAGTCCAGGCGATGCGCCGGTGCGTGCACGCTCGCTTTGGGCGCTGCTGTCGCACGACCCACGGATGCTCGACCTAAAGGCGCCGGAGGGCGGCACGATACGACCCTTAATCACGGCGCGCGTCGCGTGGACCGATACGTACGGATCACCGTTTCAATTAATCAAATGGTGGACGCCGCAATCACGACATGTGCGCGTCTCCGAGCTCTGGCGTAACGATCGGCCGTCAGAACCTGCTACTGCTGAACTTCTGCCCGAACAAACGCCTGCGGTGCCTGCAGAGTGACTGTCATGCGGGTCTCGGCATTTGTGGCCACAACCGAGCCAATGTCCACTGGCGGGCCGTCAACCGTTGCCGATGAGAGCAGTCGGTACGTTCGTCCGGTCACGCTCAAAAAGCTGAGCTCGACCGATACGCCGCCGGGCGCGGGCCGTGTGACGCCTGAAATCTGGAACACGGAGTTGGAGTCATTGGCTAGCGTTCCGGCCCAGAACTCTCGCAGGTTGCTCAAGCCGTCACCATCCAGATCCGCATCACCATCAAGCAGCAGCGGCTTCAAGCCTTGGTCGACTTCATAGGTGTCAGGAATACCATCATTGTCGCTGTCCACGTCGAGCGCATCCGCCTGCTCCCCGCGCACATCCCAGCTGGTTGTTTGGGTTGAATCAGCATGCCCTTCAGTATCCACCTGCATGAATGTCCAGTGGATGACGTCGTAGCGCAACCCGACACGTTCCACGAGATTGCTCGCTCCGGCCTCGGCATCCATCCGCTGTGACACCACATTCACATCGCGCAGGCGCATAGCGTAGTAACGGACACGTTGGGGTGTCGTATCCCAGGTTTCAAAGCGCACCAGAGGGAAGTTCGTCTCGGTGCAAATGGCTGCCATCAAAAGCGGCGAGGAGGCGTCCACGGGTTTTGTAACAACGAGATCGCCATGAACAAGGATGGTGCCCCCCGGCCCGGGCTGATAGGAAACACGGTGTTCAAATTTGTCCACCGGCACCCAGTTGGCAGCGGGCGGGCCACTGACATCCAGCCTGAACATGGAGACAGACCAGGCAGCGTGCGGCCAGATCATCAGGCAGATTAACAGAGCGGCTGTCCATGCAGGTCCATGAACGAAGAGACGAGAACATCGACAATACCGTCGCATCACCATTTTCCTTTCACAGGAGATGCCACCGCTCGTCGGCACATCATCACATGCGCTGATGACCATTCGAATCAAGGGTCGGTGGCGGGAACGTCACAAACGACACTGACATCGGAATTCGTTTGGCCGCTGCCCGGATCGACTGACTTATATTGATATTCAATTTTAGTAAAATTCAGGCTGAATGATTCGGTTGGCAACGGAGCGGCATCCGCGGCCGTTCCGTCCTGTTTACTCGACGTGAAGAGCACATTCTGGAGCTTGTAGTTGACCGTCTGGCCCGTGGGCTGGCCTGTGGCCCCCGTGCTTACAAGGTCAATCTCGACCTTGGGGAAGACTGCTCCGTTACAAACGGACTCCATTATTTTAGGGCTGGATTTGTCGAGCCACTTCGTGATAGAGACGTCCTGAAATGACGCCACCCCGTTCGATCGTGTGGCGCCGGCGCCGCTGACCGATCGACTCACTCCCTGTGACACGGAAAGAACATCGATCCAGCCTCGGTGCTTGTCGTCCAAGCTCTCACCTTCGATGCCATCAATCTTGATAAACATATCGAATGCGCCCTGCACCACCACCAGTGGAATCAGGTATAACAGTCCGACGGCAATCCAAGAGCAGCGCCTAAACCAAGTCTTTTTCAGAAGTAGCGTCATTTTCGGCCTCCACTAATTTTCTGGCTGTGTTCGGGCTTCGACAGATACCCAAGCCTGACGCCGAGAAGCCTAGTTGTACATGCCCGTAGCGTCCAGCCAAAATCGCCTGAAGTGCAAA
>JBLHHU010000136.1:0-9055 GCA_047615735.1 Kiritimatiellia bacterium
GTTGGTTGGTGCGAAGGAGACGACCACAATCGTTGCTCCTGTGGCCAGCGTGACGTTCTCCGGAAAGGTGAAGTCAACATCCCCGTCGATACGCCATGGGCCGGCGACGGTCCACAGCGGTGCAGGTCCAGAACCGACATTCTCTATTTCAATGTACTCGTCATCCGTGTTGTCGCCGGTGTTGTCTGGCGTAGATCGTGGGTGATACATAATTTCGCTGATGATGACATCAATGAAAGGTGTTGGGTTGGCCGCGTTCGTTGACGGTGGCAGCGCGTACCACCACGCGGCGCCATCAGGGTATCGGCCCAGTGCACTGCCGTTCTCTTGTCCCTTAAAGCGGGCGACGTCAACAACGCGATCGTCACTGGTGCCAGGTAGATAGGATAGATAAACCTGTTCGCCAGCCTTGTTTAGGCCGAATCCATTGGTGATTGGATTGTGAAAGCCCGAGACTTCGTCATACGTTAACCATGTTCCCGTTGTGAGAGTGTCACCATAAGGGATTGGCCATTTTTTAAGATCGCTGCTTTGGTCGCTCAAATACCAGTTGGCAAATACGACCGTGCCCGTGCCCGCGTTGAACAATTCTATGGCATCATTGGAATCATATTCAGGACGCACGGCGTTCGTATAGTCTGTATGTGCGACGATTTCGTTGATGACCACGCTGGTTGGGGGTAGGGGGTCGTGCGCATCAGGTGAGCCGTCTATCGTGGCGCTGGGGCGCCAATTGGCGCCATAGTCCAGTGAGTCGTCGTTCTGATGATCGAGCAATCGTGGTATCAAGGAATGACCTGCACCATCGGCTGCCAACGACCAGCCACGGTTGTCGCTATACGTGAAGCGAAAGACGACATTGCCGAGCCCGTCTTTGAGCGTGATCTGTTCACCACCATCGCTCAGGCTGCCTTCGAACTCGCCGGCAATCGGCATAGTGCCTGCCAGTGGATAGCGTGCCGTAAAGGCCGCGAGGTCATTGACGATAATTACGTATTCACTCGTGTTTAATGTAAGGATGCTTCCGTCGGAAAAATCGAAGGTCAGGCCATCGGTGAAGTGCATGCCCGCCATACCGATAATGTTGGTCGTTGGGTTGTGTAGTTCAAAAAATTCAAAATCATCATTGTCTACACTGCCATTGGTTTCAACGCCGGTCGGATTCCTTGGGTTGTACATCATTTCCGTGACACGAGGTGGTTCTGCGCCATGCATGACGAACAATACTTCTTCCAGGGCACTCCATTCGCCAGCGGTGGATCGCGCACGCGCTTTGATGATCACGCTATGCGTAAGTGTTAGCGGTGCGCTGTAGGGTGTGCCTAGGGTGTTGCCTGTTCCACGCTCGCGCGGATCGGTGTTATCCAGCGTATAGTGGATTGCGTTCGTCGAGGTCATGGTCAGTAAAAAACCATTGGTGAAGACACCGCCGCGTTGATTTAAGACGGGTGGTTCGATACCAGGGTAGAGACCATTGTCTTTGTACTGCTGCATCACGCGGTCAGATCGTAGCAGAGTTTGATTCAGAAAATTGTTGCCTTCATTTTGCCATTGAGCCAGCGTGAATCCGGCGCCACCCCAGCGTGCATTTTCTGCCATAATGGCGGGTTCAATCTCGGCAGCCAAACCCTGATAGCGCGCATACATTGCATTGGTTGTGAGGGGCCCATCATTGAAATAATGACGGTATATATGATCAGCATAACGCAGCTTGAACTCGGCGTTTGGGAAAAGGTTGTAGTAGGGGATTCCTGCGCCGCTGTTCATGGTGTTCGGGCTGACCCTGTTGCCACTACCGAGATTCCAGGCTTCGGCATCCCAAACGATAAACTTAAAGCCTCCGTCGATGGCGTCGTCGCGATTTCGAATGGCATGCCAGTTGTTGTGAGGCCAATCCCAGTCGCCTTCCCATTGCCGAGTCATGATGTTGTCGATGTAGTTGTCGACATCCAGATAGTCGGGGTAGGCAAAGTTGCGAGTCCCGTCGGGGTGATTGCCTTGGATCTGCTCGTAGAGCGCATCGGTCATGGGACCCGATCGTGCGAGGTTGATGAGCGCGTTCCAAGGCGCGGTCGTGCCCTCTATGGCTTCGCCAATGGCGATCACATCGTAGCTGTCTTTGTCGCCGCCGAAATAGGTTTCACCGAAGGCTTGATCGGGTTTTTCCGCAGCATTATACAAGCCCCAGTAGAGCCCGTTGATATACAGGTGCACGTGCTGTCCATGTGACGCTTCAACGCCAAGGGCCAGTTGCGTGCGTCGTGCACACTCGTCGAGAAAATACTGATGCGTTCCACCTGAGTAGGCGTCGTTCCAGCCCGCGCGTAGAATGAATGTGTCAAAGCTGGATGCGGCGCGGGGACCGGGGAAAATGTTGGCATTCAGTTTAGAGGGCCCGTACAGGTTCTTGAACAGAAGTCGAACGGAGTGTTTACGGTAACTGCGTCCGGCGCCCCCTTGAATGCGCAGTCCACAGTCGATCTGAAAGCGGTCTTTTCCGTCGGCGTCGATCCATTCTGCACTCGTGGGACGTTCCCAAGCAACCCCTTGTGCGCCGCCGTTGACATAGATGCCGAATGAACTGTCGAATAGGTTCGCGTTTGCGGTGACAAGCGAAACGGTGGGCAATGCCCTTAGTGCGTTGGTGATGGGGTTGTAAAGTGGGTTGTTGATCACATTGGGGTCGACGGCGTAGTAACTTGTCCCGCCGCCCCAGGTCGCGGGGAAGCCGGCCGGGTTGGATGGTTGGGTGACGACGTCTTTGTGGAAGATATAGCTCTGCGTGTCCACGTCCGTGGAACGATAACCTGTCTTGTAGGCAATCGCGCGGATGATGGTTGTCTTGTCAACAAGGATGGGTCCTGTGTAAATGGTGCCAGAAACTTCTGATGGCGGATTGAAGTCGCGTGTATAGCGAATGGTTGCGCCTGGTGTTGCGCTGGCGATGGCGACTTCGAAGGGGGCTTGGAAAAATCCGCGATCAACACTGAATGTGGTGTCTTCGACGATGCCTTGATAATCACCTTGGTTTTTCGAACCCGGCGTCGGTGTAGAAAAATAACGTCGTTCACTATTTTCGTTTGTGCTGATGCCGTACGAGGCGTCGTCCAGTTGTTCAGGATAACTCGGCGCATAGTCATGGAGCACCGTGAATCCGTCGCCATCAATGAGTCCCAGGTATTCGCCACCACCGCTCAGTTTGAAGTTCGTGTGTAACTCTTGACCGACGACACGGCGGTCTTTGTTCGAGGCGAAAATGACGAGATAACTATTCGCGTTTAGCTGGACCGCGGGAAAGCGCCATTGGGTCAAACTCGTGTCGTTATCGGTCAGATACAAGTCGGTGAGATCGATTTGGTTGCTTGAGCTGTTGAAAATTTCAATCCAATCGGACGCGTCACTGTCTTCGTCGAGCAGACCGGTATCGTTTACGGCTACGAATTCATTGATGATCAGTCCATTAGCGTGCGAGCTCGTGTTTGCCACGCAGGCGAATAGTGCTGCGAGTAAACGCAGGGTAGGTAGGGTCCTGATCATGCCACATCCTTTACGTCGCATCGATTTTGGATATTACGATGGCGTCGGTGCTACGGGTCACTCAGCTACTGCGCAGAACCCCTGTTGCGTAACTGAAAAACAACACCCCGGGGCAAGCAGTAATGGTAGTGCAAAAGATGTTCTTTTTCAAAGATTATAAGCGCTTTTCTGCATTCTCTCTTTTCTGTTCCTGCCCGATTTCGCACTTCTGGATGTGGCAAGGCGGAATTCTGCTTGTTTTCGAGCAAAATGACTCTGTTTCTTAGATGCCGCTTTTGTTCTTTGGGACCAGTTCCAGCCAGCGCAGCGCGACGCCGCGTTGGTTGGGGGCGGCGCCGATCCAAAGGGTTTGCTCGCCGGCTGTCAGGTGCATGTCGATGGGCTTCGTGGTCATCCAGCTTCCGGTCCAATTGCCTTCGGCGTCCGCATTGATCCAACCACTGCCGTCGAATTCATCGCCAACGCTGAAATCCCAAATGGTTGGGCCGCCGGTGCTGGAACGAGTGTCGAAGGTGCTCAGGCGGATGTGCTGCGCCATGACGGGAGGAAATGCCTTTTGGAACGCTTCGATTGAGTCGCCGCCGAATAGCTTCGTCCACGTGTCGCCCTTCTTGTAGTCCACTTGGAATCGTGCAATCTGGTTTAACCCGCGTTCGTCGATGATGACTTTACTGACTTTTCTAGGCTGACCGAGATCGAGTGAAATCCAGCCCTTTTCTTTACCCAAATTCATCGCCCAGCGCGTGCCTAAATCCTGGTCGATCGCCATCTTGGGGCCGAGGCCTTCATGTTGGTTGTGGTACACGTCGGATGCGGTCGCGTCTTGTGCGCGATACATCGTGCCGAAGCTTCGGGCGTAGAGACGCTGGCCCCAATTGATCACTGAGAGATTCGCTTTCAGTTCGTACACACCGGATTTCGGGACTTGGATCTTATAACCGACCCATGCGGCCTGCATTAACGCGCCAAACTGGATCTGTTTGCCGCCGTCGTAGCAATTTTCAACGGGCACACCTTGCACGCCGTATCCGCCAATGCCGCCCTGCGTGAAAAAGTCTTCGGCTTCGATGTGGATTCCTCCGCGGGCCACTTTGAACGGTGCTTCGGCCTTTTCTGTGAGGCGCGCGGACGCTAATGGTGCAGAAGGGCGGTCACGCCAGATGTCATGGCTGATACGCCCACGTCTACCGTTTGGATAGGGCGACAAGTTGCTGCCGGGAATGACGCGTTGTGTCAGGGCTGGTCCGCTCCAAGCGACGATAAGATGATCGCCGCCCGTGTGTTCGCGGTGAATGGCTTCGATATAGTACTTTTTGCCGGCTTCGAGACGAATCGGTTGTGAGGTCTGCGTGGGGTACTTGGCGAAGTTTGTTGGTTCTGCCCATTCTCGGAGATGGGCGATCAAGGTTTTGTTGTCGGGATTCTCGTCGGTGCTGATGAAGAGATCGGCTTGATCGTCTGCTGTGACGGTGAATGTATAGTCGCCCGATGTGGGCGCATAGATGAAGCCGCGAACACGTGCACCGTAAAGGTCACCTGTGTTTACTGGCGTTTGAAATGCCGCGATCACGCCGCTGACGTCAGGTGAGCGATCGGTCGGTACTGAACCGATCAATATTTTTGCATCTTTTGCGATGCTATCTGCCGCGGCCATGACCGCGCGAATCTTCTCTTGGTCCTTCATCGTGCTGGTGAGCCAACGCAAGTGCTCCACCTTGGCGAACGTACCCTTTTTGCGTTCCGCAACGCGTTCGAGGAAATCGCCGCCAGACATTCTGTAGCGGTCCGCAAGCTTCGAGACGCCCCAACCACGACCGTAGGTGACCTGCCAGTTGCCGTTGACATCGCGGTGCGACACAGCGGCATGCGCGGGTTGGCCAACGCCAATGGACGGTATGCCGAAGGCTTGGTTGATGAAGACGCCGAAGGAGGAGCGGGGACCGCATTTCCCGCCACCCGCGAGCAGGCAGCTCATGTCATTATAGGGAATCTGTGAACCTTGGTAACGCATCTGACTGGTCAATGTTCCGACTTTTTCACCAGCGCGAAATCCTGGGCCCCATGTATTGAGTGCGTTTCGTCCCCACTCGAGGTCTTCGTTGGACGCATGCGAAGAAACCACGTGGGTCAATTCCCATGTGGTGAGTGTGTCAAAACTGGGCATCAGGTCGCGACTTCTGTGGGCGTCGTAGTAATGCGCAAAACGGTCGAGCGGATCGACGGGCTTTTTAGTGCCACCAGCGCCCTGCGTTCCCGTACCCGGCGGACGCAACGCTGACGCAATGGCAAGACGCAAATAGAGCCCTTTGCGCGATTCTGGATATTTGTAATAGATTCGTTTCCAGTTATCTAAGAGGGCCGTATTGATGGACCAACTGTTGTCGTATCGCGCAAACATTGCCGTCGGTGTGCGTGTGAGCATGACGTCATCCATGATCTTTGGGTCGGACATGATAAACGCGACGAATTCAGCGTTCTTGGGGTCAGCTTTGGCGTATCCCCCCAGATCTGGCTGGTCCCAAACTTTCGAAATGAATTGGCGTTCGGCCAGCGCGGCTAGAAACGCTTCGTCACGTAGCAGGGCGAGCATCTTCGGCTTTGTGATCTGGGCGGAGTCCTCTGGAACGTGCTTGCTTAGCCATGTCGTCAAACCCTCGTAGTGCGCGCTGAGATCGCCAGCCTTGAGGCCTGCATTTCGGCCTTCAGTCGTGGGTTCCCATGCCTGGCTGACAGCCGGGTTTAGAAGAGCGCATATGCATATGGTCAGCAATGTGGACAGCATGGGCTTTGTTGGTTGCATCGTTATCCTCTGTTGGTTTAAGGCTCAATGGAAAGATAGGATGGTACGTTTACGGGCATCACGCGTCATGTCGGATAAATATCCTACATGAGGGGTAATGGACATTTTGCGAAACGGGCTACTTCTCAGCAGTTATGCAATAATATCGTTTACCACGCGACAGGCTTCGACACCGGTCAGCCGCTGATCGAGTCCCTGGAAGGGGAAGGATAAGCGATTGTGGTCGACGCCCAGCAAGTGCAGCATCGTGGCGTGAAGATCACGCACGTGGACTGGGTTTTCGACAACGTTGTAACTGAATTCGTCCGTTTTCCCGTAGTGCATGCCGCCCTTTACACCGCCGCCAGCCATCCATGCCGTAAAACAGCGAGGGTGGTGGTCACGGCCGTAATCGTCGTGCGTGAGCTTGCCTTGTCCGTACACCGTGCGTCCAAACTCTCCCGCAAAGACAACAAGCGTGTCATCGAGTAGACCGCGTTGTTTGAGGTCTGACAGCAACGCCGTTGTCGGCTGGTCGACATCGTTGCATTGGGCGCGGAGGTGTTTCGGTAAAGCGGCGTGATGATCCCAGCCGCGATGGAAGAGTTGAATGAAGCGTACATCACGTTCGGCCATGCGTCGGGCCAGCAGGCAGTTGCGCGCATAGGAGCCGGGCTTGTTGACCTCGGGACCGTACATGTCGAGCGTGGCTTCGGATTCGCCGGAAAGATCCGTTAATTCCGGTACCGATGTCTGCATGCGGAAAGCCATTTCCTGTTGTGCAATGGTCGTTAGAATTTCCGGGTCGCCGATTTCGTTGGCATGTTTGCTGTTGATGTCGGCGAGGCTGTCGAGCATGCGCCGCCGCACCTTCGCATCGACGCCTTTTGGATTGGATAAAAAGAGGACGGGGTCGCCAACGGTTTGAAAGGATGTGCCCTGATATTTAGAAGGCAAAAACCCGCTGCCCCAAAGGCGCGTGTAAAGCGCTTGCACGTTTACCTGTCCACCCCAGAAGGCGGAGGGCAGTACGACATAGTCCGGCAAGTCTTTGTTCATGGAGCCAAGCCCGTAACTCAACCAGGCCCCCATGCTGGGTTTGCCAGGAATTTCAGAACCGGTACAGAATGATGTTTTGCCAGGGTCGTGGTTGATGGCGTTGGTGTGCATCGAATGCACGAAACAGAGATCGTCAGCAACGGTTGAGAGGTGCGGCAGCAATTCGCTCATCCATACGCCGCTTTTTCCCTGACGGCTGAAGTTGAACTGGGATGGCGCCACAAGCTTTTCCTTACCTATGGTCATCGCGGTGACGCGTTGACCTTGACTGATCGACTCCGGCAAGGGCGATTTGAACAACTTGTGCAAATCTGGTTTGTAGTCGAACAGATCGATTTGGCTGGGTGCTCCGGCCATAAATAGAAAAATGACACGTTTTGCTTTGGCAGGGAAATGCATGCCGGCGGGAGCGGCGATGCCATTTTTGGGAACAAGCGATGCGAGGGCCGTGGCGCCTAGGCCCATGCCTGTGTTTTGCAGAAAGGTGCGTCTGGACTGTAGCGTGTCGTAACTGGCGAGGTTGTCCATTTGTCTATTCCCGAGTCTTGGTGATGTCCAAATTATACAGGGTATTGACGGCCAGTGTCCATGCGGCAAGCTCGGCTTTGGCCTCGATGCTTGGCAAGTCTAGGCCCTCACAGAGTGCATCTGTGAGTTCTGAGTTGTTCGTGTAAACCTTTTCGAGGTCGGTGACCAGTGTGAGCATCGTATCGCGCTCCTGAGCATCCGGTAGCGCCGCGGTAATTGTCTCCCAGGTGTAGTCGAGACGTTCGTTCGCGTTGTCGGGAATAGCTTCTATGGCTTGCTTTGCCAAGTGACGTGCGGCAAGCAGGTATTCCGTTTCATTCAAGAGCAACAAGGCTTGGGTTGGGCTGTTTGTTCGTTCACGTCGTGCGATGCAGGCATCGCGGTTGGGCGCATTAAGGATGGTCATCTGTGGTGGTGGCATGCCGCGCCGCCAGTACGTGTACATGCTTCTGCGCACAATGGCTTCACCCTCGTCCGCCTTGAAGCGTTCGCGCGTCATCGACACGGCGGCCCAGAGTCCCGGAGGCTGGGGCGGCTTCACGCTGGGGCCGTACATTTTCGTCGAAAGACGACCGCTGGTCGCGAGAATGAGGTCGCGAATCATTTCGGCATCCATGCGATAACGTGACGCGCGTGCCAGAAGCCGGTTTTCGGCGTCATTCTTGTACTGTTCAGGCGTGGCCAGCGAGGATTGGCGGTAGGTTTCTGAAAGGACGATCTCCTTCACGAGGGCTTTGATGTCCCAGTTGGAATTCATGAAGGTCACGGCAAGATAGTCGAGCAGTTCCGGGTGACTGGGGACCTCACCCTGCGCGCCTAAATCTTCCGATGTCTTAACGAGGCCGACGCCGAAAAATTGCTGCCAGATGCGATTCACGGCGACACGCGCCGTCAGCGGATGACTCGGATCAACAAACCAGTTCGCCAGATCCATGCGCGATGGAATTTCGCCTTGTGGGTTGAGTGGGGGAAGAAAGGCTGGAGTGTTGCGTTGAACTTCCTCGCCGGGATCATCGTATTGTCCTCGATTAAGCATAAAGGCGGGACGTATGTCGGTGCGCTCTTTCATGACCATGGCCTGGGATAGGCCTTTTTCAATCTCCTGACGGCGTTTGCGTTTGGCGTTGCGCGTGTCTTTGGTGGTCTTCGTCG
>JBLHHU010000137.1:0-9047 GCA_047615735.1 Kiritimatiellia bacterium
GGCGCAAGCGGCGTACGGCGACGGCACGCCGCGAGCAGGCGCGGCACCGTCACCACGGAGCCGAGCGTCATCCCAATCGCGAAATGAAGAGAAGAGTGGGCCATGGTCAGTCTCCAGCCTCGCTTGGCGCAACGGATGCGTGCGTTTTTTCGCAGCGCCTCAACTCGCGCCATGCCGCATAGAGCAAGGCGGCGAGCATCAATCCAAAGGCCAAGTTGTAGGGCGCATCGGTATCGTTTTCGTAAAGGTTGATCGTGTAATGAAAAAAGAAAATATTGATGATGGGGTTCATGGAGATTGTTGTGTCGTATCCGGAGAATCCGAAGGTGCGTGGCAAGTCGGGCAAGACGGCCCAAGTGGCACAGATGAACATCATCATGGGGGTCACAATCAACAGGCGCAGCGAGGCGCGGCGACCGCGGATTAGATAGATGGCGGCACCGATGATAAATGGTAAAAGCGTTCCGGCGACAATATGATTCATGGCTTAAGGCCTCTTGTGAACGAGCGTCATGGGTATCAACAAACTAGCCTGATCTATTCACCAAAATCTACTGCGAATGTATATCTCACGCCATCTCAATCACTTGTCGACGAATGCCAACCTCGACGTGCAGTTGCCCGCCTTCGCCCGCCATTCACCAATAAGCCCTTGATCTGACGCAATCTATCCATTCTCGTCACGACGTTGATTAATCGATCAGGCTAGTGCATTTCGATATCTTCTCGCCAGTACCAATCTTTAAGTGATTGGACGTGCAGTTGTGCGGCACGGGCGCCTTGTCGGTCTCCGAGCGCCAGACGGGCCATGCCTATATCGTACCAAAGCGTATACTGTTTCAAGTCATAGGTGCCAGCTTGTGTCAGGCATACTTCGCCAAACATACGTGTTTCAAGCGACGTTTCCTTTAGCGCACGCCGACCCAGCCGTTCCCAGCCCTGCGGTGACGTCGGGGCCCAGCGGAGGACGCGGCAGATCTTGTTGTAACCGGCATTGTTGACGTGCGAGCTGGAGTCGATGTGTTGTCGCTTTCCCCACACGAATACGAGAACGGCGGCCATCAATACAACGCTGGCTGGCGCGATAAATGGTCGCCAGGGGCCGTTTTGTGTCGGCGACTGTAGCGTTGCGTTGGGTCTGTCGCCAACGAGCCCGATGAGCACCGTTGCGGTCATGGCGTAGACGGGAATGTGGAGGGCGAAATCCACGAGGCTGTGCACGGCGACGACACTTAGTGCGCCGGCGGCGGCGATGGGCACGGCTTGCAAACCACGGTCGGTTCGGAAGAGTGCGCCGGCGACGCGATAGACGATACAGCTCAGAATGGCAAAAAATAAGATGGCACCGATCAGTCCGAAGTCGACCAGCAGTTGTACATATTCGTTTTCGGCATGCGTCATGCGTGCGTGTGTGGATGCGGTGCGACTCTGCGGAAAGACCATGCGGTATCCGTTCGCGCCTGCACCCAGCAAGGGGTATCGTGCGACCAGTTGGGTTGAGTCGGACCACGCCTGCATGCGTGTGCGGTAACTGTCGTCATCTTCGAGCGAAAGCAAGTCGCCGAGGCGTGAGCGATAGGCGTCGCTGATGATGACGGGTGTCCAGAACGCTAGTCCGACGAGAACCGCTGCCACAAGCAGGACGGCAAGGATGCGACCGCGCAGCATGCAGACCAGTCCAACGGTGCCGATACCACAGACGTATGCCAGAAGGCCACCGCGCGAGTGAGACGCCATGATGCCGAGGGCCAAAAGAAACACGAGGGCGATCGCGATGAGTCCGCGAAACCACTTGCGGCGGGCGAAGGCGCCGATGGCCAGCGCCATTGCACAGGGTGTGACGAGGGCAACGTAGCCCGCGAAATGATTGGGGTTGATAAATCCCCCTAGGGGCCCTGGCAAGCTGGTGCCGTTCGTGGGTAGGAGCCACCAGAGGGTGTGGCCTTGCGGGTAATAGTCTCGGCTGATGGCGCCGCCGAGGGCGACCGCTGCGCCCGCAAAGGCCATGATCCAGAGTAGCAATTCGCGGCGCTCCGAGGAAATGGATCGGCAGACGAAAAAGGCGCTGTGCATGGCGAGCAGAATGAGCAGGACGCGTATGGTGCCTGATTTGTTGCGTGTGAACGCGAAGCCATCGCCGTATTTAGTGGCGTCACGGGTCAGGCCCAGTTCGGTGCTGCGCGCGATCGCGTCGTGCACCGCCTCGTTCTGCGCGTAGCGCGTCGAACCGTGCAGGCGCGTGGTCTGAAGGGGCATGGGCACGAGCGTCAGCAATATCAGAAGCAGTGAAGCGAGTTGGAGCCATTCCTGTATACGTGTGCTGCGCGCGGCTTGCGTGTTGTGGTGGCGTTGGATAAAACGCATTCCAAGGTAGGCGAATGAAAACAGGAGCACGATCGTCCGGAGGATTTCAGGAAAAATGGTGTTGGGCAGAATGAGGAGTATGAGAATGCTTACGGCGAGCAGGATGCTGAGCGCTGCATCGGAGCGGGTGTTCGTCCGGCGGGGTGCTGTGTTGTGTTCATTGGACATCGGGCGCCGTCTCCTGTGTGGCGGGGGCGATGATTTCGATACCGTCTTTGGCGTAGATTGAGCGTCCATCCTCGGGGGCTTCGCCCTGCCCGTCAACCTTTACGAAGTATTTGCGTGGATCAACGCCGTACCAGTCGATGCCAATGTCGGGCACTTCAAAGACGTTGCGCAAGTAGTCGATCCAGTCACGCGCGACGTCGGCAGGAGCGCCTTGAAGTGGCGGAAGGTGTTGTCGGACGCGCACGGTCTGGGCGCCGCCGTCGTAAAGGACGAAACGCGGGCAGCCCGTGAGGTAGGCATGCAAATGGACACGCGTACGGCCCGGTGCGTGCACCATGAAAGGACCCAGAGGGTCGACGGTGTTGAGATACAATGCTGCGGCGCGCTCGCGTTTTGGCGTTGCATTCCGATTTCGGTGCGTCACCACGGTTAGTGCGCCAAGCAGCGTCAGTGCAAGGGCGACGTTTGTAATGCGCGACGCATGCTGTGTGAAGCGTTGCGTAAGCCCCTCGAGGCCGAGTGTCGCTGCGAGTGCGATGAAGGGTAGGGCGAGCATGGCGCCATACATGTCTGCAGGGTAGGCCAATGGGAGCGTTAAAATCATGGGCAGGACGAACGCTCGCGACGGGGTCGTCAACCAGGAGCGTGCCATGCAGAGGGAAAGCGCGGCGAGGGGTATGAGGATTCCGAAGCGGGTTGCTGATTTGATGGCAAAACCGACGACAGATCCAATCGGGAATGGCCCACCCGCAGGTGGGGATAGAAGCAGCGCTGCAAGCAAGGCTGGCGCGGCGAGAAGCAGCATCACCCAGATCCATGGTTTTCTTGGAAGCACCAGATGGGACAGCCATGCCAGGGGCGCGAGGCCTAGGGCGATCAGGCCTGTTTTATGTGTTAGGGGGAGCAATAGAGCCGATAACAGAGCGCCGGGTAGATGACGCCAGCGCCACGGCGGCAAAACGAAAGCCAGAAAAGCGGGATAGACCGCGAGGAAGAGACCTCGGCCGGTGCACCAGTGGTTGTAGCGCATGAACACGGGAGAGAATCCGTATAGCAGGGCCAGCCAGAGGGACGTTCGGTCGCCAAGTTGGAGGCGTTGTCCAAGGACGAAGGCGCCGCACAGTCCGAGCACGCCGGAAAACCAGGAAACAATCATGAAGCCCGTTTCGACACCAAGCAGGGGTCCCGTTTGCAAGCAACCAAGGAGCAGGGGTTGTGCAGAAGGGTAGGCGCGTGGTGTGAATCCCAGTAGCGAAAGTGGGTGCACCAACCAGGGTACATTTTGTTCAACAGCGATGTTGGTGGCTAATCCCTGCCATTTGTATGTGTCGATGCCGGCCAAGGGGGTCAGCGGAATGACGAGTAGCCCAAGTACGAAGCATGCATAGAGTAGACCTCGTTCATCGGCTGAGGGTGACGTCGGGCGCAAATGTCGGAACGGTAGGTTGACCAGAACGGCCAAGCTGGCGAATAGCACATGCGTCAGGCAGAGACTCCCTGTTGTGATTGGGACCGCGCTCAAATGCAGCAGCACGGGAATAACGATATTGAGTGCAATGCCTGAGAGGCCTGCGACGGTCAGTGCGGTGGCAATGCGGGCTTGCGGTGCGAAGCGCCGCGATAGACACCACGGCGTTATTGCCGTGGCGCAGAGTAAAATGAGCAGAGACTGGATATAGGCCATCGCGTTCAGCGTTCCCGCGGCAAGGTGTAGAGATTCAGGAGGCTATTCTTCGTCCTCTTCGCCGGAAACTTCTCCGTCCCCACTGGCGCTTTCGGTCGGCCCTTCTTCCCCGCCGCCTTCTTCCCCGCCGCCTTCTTCGCCGCCGTCTTCTTCGCCGTCTTCTTCGCCACCTTCTTCCTTGCCCCCTCGGCGTGGAATAAGATGGTCGTGTTCTTCATCTTCTTCGAAGCCGAGTTTGGTGCCCTTGCGTTGGCCCGGGATATCATCCCTGTCCTCGCCGGCTTCGCGGCCGCAACCCGGGCCGACGCCGTAGCCACAAATGCAGATACGCAATGGCAGGCGAATGGCGTGCATTTCTTCGTCCGCGACTGTGCTCGTCACACGAAAGCCACGGAAGTTGTCCGTAAAATAGGGGTGAACAAAGAAACGCTGGTCAACGGTGGGTAGAGGGAACAACCAAGATCCGCCGTAGCAGGCACGCGTATCGAGTGACCCCGCCGTGCCGGGGTCGATAAGCCATTCTTCCACATTGCCGCTCAAATCACTGATGCCGTAAGCGTTCTTGTTTGTCGACGTCGGGTGGCGCCCGTCGTGATCTGTTCCGTCAAAGTAACCGGTTTGGGATGTGTCAAAAATGCGGAACAGTCCACTGCCGAGAAAGTTGGCGTCGCCCAATGTCGCTTTGTCGCGCCCAAAGGCGTACGTCCCGTTGGTCGTCCTGTTCCATGCCGCGGCTTTGTAGAATTCGTTGTACGGGTTGGGGTAGCTGTTTGTGGTCGATGTATATTTCGTCAGATGCTCGATCTGATTGGTGTCCACCCGTTCGCTTTGGTAGGGCAGTTTGTGGCCCTTTGTTTCCAGCCAGTCATGCATGGCTTGGTCGCTGAATTTTTTGTCGGCCCATTCGTTGTGCGGTACGGTTGTCGCTGCCCAATCGAAACCATTGGTGCCTTCGCGATAACTCAAGTCGGTATCCGCCAAGCCTGCATTTAGACTCATCCAGTTGCAGTATTTGATGGCACCGATCCACGACACATTCTTCACGGGCGCTAGGGCAGGGTCGCCGTCGTTGTTGCCCTCACGTGCGGATAGCTCCACAGCATAGCGTTTACCTACAGGTGCTGATGGGGTGTAACTTATGCCGCTGTGGGCGAGGAGGAACAACTCGTTGTTGTCGATTTTCTCATCCGCGTTGTACGCCACGTCGCCCTGGGCGTTGAATCGGAGGTTCATGCCCTTTAGGCTGCGAGGGTCACGCTGGGCGTCATTGAGAAATACGACGAACTCCTGACGCGTCACCAGGAAGACGTGATCGTTGTCCATGGGGGGTTGGGCGCAGTTGTCCATCGGCAGGCGGAAGCCGCGGTACTTGGTCCAAGCTTCGCGTTCGCCAGGCGTGAACCGGCCGCGTGCCCAATTCGTTTCAGAGCAGGTGACGGGTGCCCAGTCCAGCGGATTGGGTCCTTCGCGGAAGCAGCGTTCCTGTGGCCCGCGCCCGGTGGCCAAGGTGAGCCAATTGCAGTACTTTATTGCGCCGAACCAAGAGACTCCCACAACCGGGTGGCGTGCATAAGAGTCGCCGACACGTGGCAGGACGGGCGTGACGCCATAGCGGCTGCCGACAGGGAAATGCGGTCGATAAACAAGGCGACTGTCTTGGATGCTGAGGATTTCGTGCATCTTTTGAACGTGATTGGTGTTGAACCAGACGTCGCCTCGCGCATCGAAATAGAGGTTGGTGCCCAGATCCGTGCTGGGGTTGGCCTGCGCGTCGTTTAGAAAACGAACGTACTCATCGTTGGAAATTTCATAAGCGCCCACGTAGAAATCGTATTCAGGTCCTCCGGGCTGTCCTTTTGCTTTCACGAGTCGCATCTCGGGGGAAGGTTTGGCTTCGCTCAGAAGGCGTCCGACGAGCATGTCCTCGCGTCCGCGGTGGGCAGATTGCATGGGTTGTTGCACGATGAGATTGGTTGAGCTTGTACGACCCGCGAAAACGACTGACTCGCTTGTGTGCAAGGACAGGGCGTGAATGCTGTCATGTTTCTCGCCGCCGATTAACGTCAGGTAGTCGACGGTGTTTCCTTTGGGCGCGAGGCGGCCGATGAAACCGTCTTGCTCGCCCTTGTAATCGGGTTGCACGGCACGCAGCATGGGCATGTTGCTGGATTGTGTGGCGCCGCCGAAAAAGAGGTGACCGTCGACGTCGGCAGCAATCGCGTAGATGCGGTCGTTGCTGCTGCCACCGATGTAGCTGGAATACACCACATGCTTTCCTTCGGGCTCGATTTTCATCACGAAGCCGTCCCATTCGCCGCCAGCGAAGTTGGTCTGCAGGCCACTTATCGTCGGGAAATCTTCTGAACTGGTTTCGCCGCCAACGTAGGCATAGCCTGCAAGGTCGACGGCGACGCAATAGGCGTGGTCATCATTCCGGCCGCCAACGCGTGACGCGTAAATGGGGGTTGTGCAGTCCTTATCAAATTTCACAATGAATCCATCCCAGCCGGAAGCGCGGTGATCGCTTTGCAATGCGCGCGTCAGCGCGAAATCGTCGGAACGTGTTTCGCCAACGACGTAAGAAAAGCCTAGCGCGTCCGTCGTAAGGCCGAAGGCGTGGTCGCTGTCGCTGCCGCCGAAACGGCTGCCGCCTATGATGCGATCGCCATCTTTGCTGAGCTTGATCAGGAAGGCGTCGCCATTCGTAGCACTCCGTTTAGGACGATCGCCAGGGCCTGTTGGAAAATCATCGGAATACGTCATGCCGGTGAGGATAACGTTGCCGTCTGGGTCTAGCGCGATGCCGTAGGCGCGGTCATCGCCTGCGCCGCCAATGCGGTAACCAAAAACAATCTCGCCTGTGATGGCGTCGAGTTTGGCCACAAAAGCATCCCAACCACGCCCAGAAACACCGGCTGCCGGTGCACCCACCGCGGGGAAGTCGGGTGAAAGGGTTTCGCCGCAAATGTAGCTGTTGCCTTGTTCGTCTGCGACGATGCCAAAGGCGCGATCGTCGTGACTGCCGCCGATGAATGTTGACGTGTGTTGCCGGTGGTCGGCTGATGCAAATCGTACGACGAAAACGTCGGTGTTTTCGGTGTATGGCGACTGCTCACGGCGGTTGGCTGAGAAGGCCGACGAGGTGGTCATGCCGGTCATGTGCGCAAAGCCTTTGGCGTCGTGCGCGAGGGCGTAACAGACGTCGGTGCCGTTGCCGCCAAAATGGGTCAGGAAATCAAGCTGGGGTTGCGGAATGCGTGATCCATCGCGCAGTCGATCGTTGCGCTCGTCGCGTTTGATCGGTTTGTCGACGTGCACGTTGATGGTGTTTCCTTTCACGGAGTAAGACGCGTTGAGCGCTTCCGGGCGGCCGTCTTTAAAGTGGTAGGCCATGGGGCGATGATGTAGAACGCGGGCGCAATCGTAGTCGATCGCCACGTTTCCGCTGCCCAATGGGGCGACGCTCAGAGCGTCATTGTAGGAGAATGTGAAATCACTCGGTTGTGTGCCCGGCCAGAAGGTCAGCAGGTATTCAATGCGGGTTTGATCGGCATAACAGGCGAGGTCGACGCCGGGCATGATGTCGCGATGGTGAGCGCGCGCAAATCCCGGCAGATCACGAAACCAGCGAGAGGGGTCGCTGCCTGTCAGGTAGTTATTGCGCCCATCCCCTGACGTGACGGCTGGGTTTTCGTCGCGTTTTGGGGTGCTGTCCAGTCGGACGGCGTCCTGTGGGCTATCACGTGTGAAGTGTGAGTGCCAATTGGCTAGGCGCTCACGTGGGTCTGTTGCCTGATTTCCATTTTCGGCCGCATTGCCTTGATTTGCGTTCACCGTTGCGTCCGGATTGAGCTGTCCAAGGTTGAGGCACATCTGCAATTCCTGATTCAGCTCGCAGGCATTGAACACGCGTGATCCGCCGCTATCTTCGATTTCGTAGGTGCGCTCTTCGTTCTCGGGAACGTTCACTTCAGGTCTGCGCAGGTCGATGCATGTCAGGCCTGGCGTCAAAAAGAAGTCGATGTCGGCGCCTGCGCTGAGCATATCCAGTTCGCCGCCGTAGTCGTCGCAATCTTCGAAGAAAAGGGGGAATCCTCCGAACGAGGCGCCGCCGGGTCGATTTAGTCGACCATCATCACCCTGCAATGCTAGTGGCGTACCCTGGGCTTGATAAGGCGGTGATTTATGCATCCATTTACGGTCGGACGCCACGCCGGCACCAACGGGGCCAGTATTGGCCGCTGGATTGATAGACGGGTTTTGAGGCGCGTCTTCGGATCCCCCTGGTCCAATGGAACTCAGAAATGCGCCGAAATTGGCCAGTGGGCCGGTGCCATTGCCCAACTGGTCGAGCAGGCGATAGGCAAGTACACCGCTGCCCGTGCATAGAATGACGAGCAAGAGGATAATAATGGGAAATGCGCGCCGTTTATTCATGAAATGAGTGTCTCCGGTTGTCCGCTGGCGAAGGCCCGTTTTTGAGCTGAACGCATTCGGTTCGGTCCTTGATGGTGTTGCTTAGTGAAAGACGATCGAAAAAGGGCATGATTTTCACATGCATAAGGTACGAATTATAGCACGAATGCGGTGAAAAAGTCAATTGATTCACGTTTAACTCAGCGGCGAAGAATGGCCCGAGGAGTCAGGGGTCAGGATTCAGGGGTCAGGAGTCAGGGGTCAGGAGTCAGGGGTCAGGAGTCAGGGGTCAGGGGGAGCGTTGATTTTTGGGCGAGCGGGGGTATTGGCTTTTTAGGCCTGCTGAGTTAAATTGTCACCGGCTACGGGATGGGCGCTACAGCAAGCGGGTTGATTATGGAGGCTGAAAGCGTAT
>JBLHHU010000138.1:0-8991 GCA_047615735.1 Kiritimatiellia bacterium
ATTCGATCCCATGGGATGCTAGTGAAATAGGATCTATTTCAAATGATGGATCGTGTTGTTGATTTCGAAAGTGAACGCATGGCCGTCGGTGGCGCGAAGCGTGGCCTTGATCGACATGCAGCGCGTTGGGGCGATGTCAGGGATCGTTAGATGCAGCGTCTTGCCGTCGTTGCTCAACGTGGACGAGGTGATGGTGAGTTTGCGCTCATCCTTGTGACCTGAGCCGTAGTTGGGGCCACGGACAATATGCCAAGCTTTGACCTCAATCGCATCAGACGACACTGAATCGACGTCGAGCGACACAGGAAAGTCGATTTCAAGCCCGCTTTTGACGGCCCGAAGCGCGGTCGGCACATACACAGGCTGCCCCGTATAGCGGACGCGATGAAAGTTGCCTGGGCCATGCTTGTTTCCAGCCCAGGCGAACATGCCAGCAGCGTAGAGCTGACCATTGGCCGGGTTGATTCGGCCACGCATAACGCCCGTGTCAAATTCCGGAATCGACAAGCGCACCTGTCCGCCCTGCATCTGCCCTTGCACTTTCTCGTAAAGGTTAAGAAAAATGTGGCCCATACCGTACGAGAGCTCCAGCAACTGCCCATTGAGTGGCCCCCACCTTCTACTATTGGCCCACATCAATTCGGCCGGTGAACGATTGAACTTATTGGTCAACCAGATCATGGGCTTTTCCATTTCAGAATCGTCTTCGGTTTTCGCGTCGTGGTAACCCATATAGTTGCCGTAGAATTTTTTGCCCGCCGTCACCCAGTTGATGCGATTTTTAGGCGTCCAATGCCCTTCCTGGTCGGTCACAAAGAAACTACCGTCCGGATTGACGCAGACACCATTCGCGGCGCGAAATCCCGTGGCGAGAATCTCGGTCGACGATCCGTCTTTGCTGACCTTGAGCAAGGTGCCGTGGTGCGGCACCAGAGCGGTCTTGGCGTGGCGTGCGGACTTGGCGTAATAAAAGTTACCTTGCTTGTCCGCCTGTAACCCCATGGCAAATTCATGGAAGTGCTCGGTCACTTGGTGGTCGTTATTGAAACTCTCGTAGAAATCGGTTTCGCCGTCGCCATTGAGATCGTTCAAGCGCACAATCTGATCACGGCACCCGACGTAAATGCGCTCGTCGACAATCTTGACGCCCAGCGGCTGAAAGAGACCGCAAGCAATACGCGTCCACAGCAACTCACCTTCGTCCCTATGGACCCCGTCAACCTTCCACACATCACCCTGCCATGTGCTGACGATGGCCGTTTTTCCGTCCGGATAGAAATCGAATCCGGTCAGACGCATCCAGCTGTTAAACGGATTATCGAACGGCACCGTTAGGGTGTCGACGACATAGGCCGCATTGCCCTCGCTCTTCTTGATCTCGGTCGTCACTGTTTGCGCCCACTGGCGCGGACCGCCGCCAATGAACGCCGCCAGATCGTGCGCCGGCGCCGCTGATTTGGCATGCACGGTCAGTGCGGCCGGATCAAGCGGCGCGATGTAGAGCTTTATGCGCTGCACACCGCGCATGGCCGGGATCTTGAGTACGATTGACTCCCCGAGTGTGGCCAGTTCAGCGTTGCTGCCAGCGGCAAGCGCCACACTGATGCTGGACGGCGCCACGCGCATGACCAAGTCGTTTTTAGCACCGTCAACATTGAGTGTTCGCGTGGCAATGCGTTTCGCGTCAGCGATTTCGACATCGGCCATCTCTAAAACCTTGGCCTTACCGACGGTATAGGACACGACCGTCTTGTTGCCGTGCTTGTAGAGCCCTTTGTAATGCGCCCAGTCGCGAGGTAGCGGTCCAAACAGTCGACCATCTTTGCCCTTGATGCGCGGGTCTTCCCAGCGGCCCGTCTTCGGATGCGCCCAGCCTGGACCCTGCGGGTTGATAAAGAGTCGGTCTCCTTTCAGAGAGGTGTGCGAGCCGTGCGAGCCGTCGAAGGCAATGCCACGCCAATCGACGAATTCGGCACCCGACCACACCGCGGCCATCTGCAAGGTATCGTGGTCAAAGATTGACCATGCGCTACCGTTTACGATACCGCCGGGCCCCTCATCAAGACGCGTGATGATCCCCTTCTGCACGATATTGCCGGCATCCACCTGCAGCGTCCAATTCAGGCTCGCTCCATAGTTCATACGCTTATAGGGCTTACCGTTCTTTGCGAGGGGCGCCACCACTGCAGGCACCTTTGCGGCGCGCGGCAGACGAGCGAGGTACGCGGGGGTGATCTCAAAGTACTGGGCATCATTGCTTCCTTTTATCATCGCCTCACGGATGTAATGAATAACATCCAGCTTCTGCTCGGGCGTCATCCAGGCCTGCGGCACCATTTGCCCGAACCCGAGACTGAGGGTCTGGTACATACCCATCGGATCGTTGCCGTTCTTAAACGCCCCCTCATGAAACTTCAGCGCAGTGGGCAGCGACCCCTCCTTCTCCGGCGTGCCATGACAGGTGATGCACAAACTGGCGTAGATCTTTGCGCCGCGATCGAGGGATGCTTCGCTCCAATTGCTGATGAGCGCCGCCGCAGCGACATCGGTCAACGGTCGAATCCACACGTTCGCGATGCGTACACCGTCAATCTGTGAGACGATGGCAATCGGGCCGCCCTCGCCCGGCAAGCCAGCGTAGGCGATGGCCGTGAATGGCGCGTCAACCTTGTCGCGATCGACAGTGTCAGCAACCTTGAAAACCTTTTCCGTTTCAACGCCCTTACCGTTGAGCCAAACGGAGACCATGGGTGCCTTACCCTGCAGGTGCTCAAAAGTGAGGTCGAGCGAGTGCCAGCGTCCAGGTTCTGCACGAAGTGGAATTTCATGTGCGCCGTTAAGTAAGAGGTTTGCACGCGCTTCGCCGTTCTCGGGCAAGACGAAATCGAGATGCAGCTCGTAGTTGGCGAAGGACTGCCGAGTCGCAACCGAACCGGGCACTGAAACCATGACGCCATGCTTGACAGGCCACGCGCCTTCCCACATCGCGCTCGACGTGCCGTCAAAAAGGAAGGCCGCGCCATCGGACAGACGGACGTCCGGCGGTGAGCCGACCGTTTCGGGACCCGCCCCGACGGTCGCCCCAGAATTGAGAAGCGCGCAAAACAGAAACGACTTAACCGTGATATGCATCCAAAGACCTCTCTGTTCCATTTATGTGTCGTGCGAAGCCATCGCTATCGGTTCAATGGGCGCAAACAAGTAGGGTACGGAGCAGAGGGGAAGAATGTCGACAAAATCCCTTGTGAATGCGCAGAAAGGTAAGCGAAGAAGACGAAGAAAAAGTTTACCACCCGCTACGCTCATTCGCGCCAACTTAAGAGATTTTCAAGGGCATCTATCGCCTGACTTGTCCGCCGTAGCACGTAGCGCGAAGGAGGCAAGGCCTACATATACCAGTGCTCTACACAGCTATAGAGGCTGCCAAGAAGGGCCCTTCCTCGTGCGTGGAAAGCGAAACCGAGGGGGGCCGTTGAACTTGGAGTGCGGTGGCAAAGTCCGAAGCGAGCTTGCGAGCGTAGGACGTCGACACCGCTTTTGCATCGTGCTGTGGGTAATTCTGCGCACAGGGGAAAAGCGGTGTCGACGGGCGAGCCTGCCCTGCACTAGAGCCTCGTTCCTCGGCACGGTGCAGGGCAATCTCACCCTCTGCCACCGCACTCCAAATTTCCGGTCAAGACAGCGTACTCCCAGCGCTATTTAGGTGAAAGGATGCGTCAAGGTGACGCGAATGAGCGCAGCGGGTGGCAAAATATCTTCTTCACCTTGGGATACCTGGTTTCCCTTCGGCATAAATCTAGCTTTTATCGACGCCGGTACGTATGGTCATAGCTTCGAATTTGATCACCACAAGGCAAGCACGCCATTTGCGCTCGCAATGGACGGTTGAAGACCAAAAACTTGGATGATGCATGCCTGATATGACACCTACCGAAGTTAAGCATGATACGCGCCAGAAGGCGTTTAGAGTCAATCTCGACAACAGTCGCTATGGCACCTTTGCCGAAATTGGGGCAGGCCAGGAGGTGGTGCGCTGGTTTTTCACGGTTGGCGGCGCGGCGGGAACGATTGCGAAGAGCATCTCAGCCTACGACATGACGGTCAGTGATGCGATTTACGGCAAATGCGATCGCTACGTGTGTCGCGAACGACTGCAGTCGATGCTAGACTACGAACAGAATTTGATCGTGGAGCGACTCAACACGGAGCGCGGAAACGAGACGGCCTTTTTTGCGTTTGCCGATACCGTTGTGGCGCAGAGCTATCAGGGTACGAAAGAATGTCACGGTTGGATGGGCGTTAAGTTTCAGGCGCATCCGCGCGATGACAACAGTCAAATTATTATCCACGTCCGAATGTTGGACCGCGATAACGCCGCCCAGCAGGAAGCGCTCGGCATCGTCGGCGTAAACTTATTATACGGTGCCTTCTTCCATCATTACCAGCCCGAGAAACTCTTGGAATCCCTCCTGGATGGACTCTCCACGGAGCGCATCGAGATCGACATGATCGAGTTTTCGGGAATTGAGTTTCGGCATGTGGATAACCGCATCATGAGTCTCAAGTTGGTGCAACTGGGCTTGTCCGGCGTCGCCATGCTGGGGCCCGACGGATCGGTGCTGCAGCCCTCGGCGGCACTGCGCAAGAAACCGATTCTCGTGGAGCGCGGCAGTTTTCGCCCAGTCACCAAAGTCAACATGGACATTCTTGCTTCTGCCGCCGAGGTCGTGGGTGCGCTCCCGCAGAACGTGGGCAAAGACGTTTTGCAGGTCATGGAAATTACCATGCACAACCTCCTATCGTCCGGAAGCATCGACTTAAATGATTTTCTGGCACGCGCGGACCTCATCTCGGCCGTTGGTAAAACAGTGCTGATATCCGATTACTTCGAGTACTACCGACTGGGCAGCTATCTACGTCAGCACACCAACGAAGACATCGCGATGTGCATGGGCGCGGTCAGTTTGGAGCAACTCTTTGACGAGAAATACTATATGCAGCTGGAAGGCGGTATTCTTGAATCGCTGGGCCGTCTGTTCAAAAACAACGTGCACCTATACATCTACCCCTATCGCGACCCCGACTCGAACGAGATCATTGACCACTTGAACACGCGCATCTCGCCCGACTTGAAGCATCTGCATAAATTTCTCGTCGAAAACGGCTCCATCAACGCGATTGCCAATCATGACCCGGAGATTCTGCACATTTTCTCCGATGACGTTCTGCGTCGCATAAAAGCCCAGGATCCAAGCTGGGAAGACATGGTCCCGCCAGAGATTGCCGACGTGATCAAAGCCCGTTGCTTCTTCGGGTACTGCGAACTGTCGGATGGGACTCAGCAGAAAATCTGATCGCGGAAACGTAGAGCCAGTCCTGCCCCACACTATAGACTTCTAATTCCTTTAATGATCGCTATGCTTAGCGGCCTGTTGTCATTTTATTAATACCTACGAAGGAACACGACATGTCAAAAGCCGTCATGAAAACAAACAAAGGCACCATCAATATCGAGTTGTTCGATGCCGAAGCCCCCAACACCGTCAAAAACTTCTCTGATCTGGCCAAGAAGGGCTATTACGACGGATTGACATTTCACCGCGTCATTCCCAGTTTCATGATTCAGGGCGGATGCCCCACGGGCACCGGCACCGGTGGTCCGGGTTACCAGATTGATTGCGAGATCAACACACAGAAGCACACCCCGGGCACATTATCCATGGCCCATGCAGGCCCCAACACGGGTGGCAGCCAGTTCTTTATCACGCACGTGGCTACACCGCATCTCGATGGCGTCCACACCGTCTTCGGCCGCACCGAAGACATGTCCGTCGTCAACACCATCGGCAAGGACGATACTATCGAGACCGTCACGATTCAGGGCTAATTGCAACGTTGTCGAAAAACGCTATTCCCCAAACGGGCCGACCTTTACAGGTTGGCCCGTTTGTTTGTCTCGATAACGATGTCGCTAAACAACACTCGCAAAGCGATTTTGCTTAGTCCACCGAGACTTACCGCTTGGTGGAGATGGATGCGAGCGGGTAGCAGTCAGAGCGTGGTCCGCGGCCCCTTGATGTCATGGCTCTGTAATGCGTCAAGCACGGCATCTGCAGCCACGCGATGACCAAGTGGTGACCAGTGGGGGTCGAACGCGAGAAAGAAACGTTTACAGGAGACGTCGTACTCCTCTGCGTACGCAAGAAAATGGGGCATGAGGTCAACCACGTCGAGTCAAGGAGTCTCTTTTGCGAACGCCGTCAGAGCTGTGGCAATTTGCCCTTGAAACCGGCCGGCTTTGTGAGCCATGAAATCTTTATCACGCGGGATTATGAAAAAATAGACTCGGCCACTAATCACATTGAAACCCAGCATCGGACGACATGCACAAACGGGTCGACTCGTCTCTTCCAGCGTGAACAGGATGCGCCCCAGCAGCCTTGCCCCGCACACAGCGCCAGGTTGACGAAGGGCGGGCGTTTCTACTAGGGTATTGCTTCACGGAAAAAACGGAAAGTTTGCCCATCTGCAGCATTCGAAAACGGGTCATCGTCGCCCGCAAGCGTGGGCAAAGCATCGGTTCACCGACATGATCGGAACATCAACATGCGTATAATCCACGTCAATGGAGAGCTTGGGTTTTCAGGGGGCGAAGTTCAGACGATGCTCTTGCTCCGAGGGCTACGCGATCACGGACACCAGAATCTGGTTTGCGCGGCAGCCGACAGCGCTCTGGCTACTCAGGCGACCCAAGAAGGCTTCGAGGTCGCTCCCGTCACATTACACAACGACGGCGATATCAGGGCCATATTTTCGCTCACAAACGCGTTCAAGCGTAACGCGGCCGATCTCGTTCATCTCCATACCGGCCGCGCCATCTGGCTTGGCGGATTGGCGGCCAAACGCGCAGGACTGCCCGTGGTCGCCACCAAACGCATGGACCGACGCATTAAGAAGAACCTGAAGTCGCGCATCATATGGCATCACCTTGTCGACGCGGCCGCCGGCATTTCAGCCACGGTCATGGAGCAGATGCGCGACGGCGGTGTTTCCGCCGCACGCCGCCACCTCATTTACAGTTCTGTCGACCCCTCGTCCGTATCGACGAACACGCCCCGCACAGAGCTACGGACGGCCCACGGCCTTACTGAGAATGACACAATGCTGCTCGCCCTCGGAAGCCTGAACCGGCGCAAAGGTTTCGATGTGCTGATCGAGAGCCTCGCGACGCTTGCTCAACGCGACCAACACCCACAACTCTGGATCGGGGGCGACGGCCCGGAAAAGAATGCGTTGCAGATGCTCACTCAGGAAAGAGGCCTCGAGAACCACGTTCGTTTCCTGGGCCAGTCGGATCAAGTCGCCGCGCTGTTGCAGGTTGCAGACGTTGTCGTGATGCCCTCACGCGCTGAAGGCTTGGGAATTGCCGCACTGGAAGCCATGGCCGCTGGTCGGCCGCTCATTGCCAGCCGCGTCGGCGGACTCGCGGAATCCATCATCCATGAGCAGAGCGGCCTACTTGTTCCACCCGAAGACCCCGACAGCCTCGCCGATGCAATTGAACGACTCCTGAAAGATTCAGAATTGCGCGCGCACCTAAACGAAGGCGGTCCCCGCCGTATACAAGAGCAGTTTCTCCCCGAAACGATGGTCACCCGCTACCTAGCCCTATACGATGCCCTCATGAGCAACGAATCACGCTGACGTCGCCGTTAGCGACCAGAAGCCACACTGGCCCTTTTGTCGCTTCAGCAAGTTCTCGAACTTACGGCCTGCGGAACGTGTCGAATAGTGACTCATCACGCGGAGCGCCATACGGATCCAGCGAAACAAGCTGAATTGGTGGTTCTGCTCCAAGCAACTGATTGAATGCGACGCAGTCGCGCGGAACGTCTTGCACCATCGTCGTCGCTATTGAGACGTACGATGCATGCGATTGTTATTTGGATTGGTATGCGCTGACAAAGTCTTCCGTCGTGATGCCAGCCTGTCGAATTGCACTGCGAAGGGTGCCTACGGCAAGTTCTTTGTGAGCTGGCACAACGCAACCTTTGTCTGCTCTGCGCAGGACAACGTGGCTTCCGCGTTGCCGCACCACAGAGAAGCCAAGCTTTTCGAAGACTTTGATTGCCTCTGCACCGGTGATCCGTGGCAGCTCAGGCATGAACAGCGACCTCGAAGGTGGTCAGGATAGGGTGCGACGTAGCGTCTTGAGGAAATTCCTCAAGATACAGTTCTGTCGCTTCCTTTAAATTTGCAATAGCTTCCTCAACGGTCGCGCCCTGACTGGCTGTGCCAGTTTCGGAGCATTCGGCGACGTATAGGTTGCCCTCCTGATGCAAAACAGCTGTCATTGTCCGAGTCATAATCAACCTCCAAAATCAATATACCAAAACGAACGTCCGATCCACAATCCAATTTATTTCGTGACGATAACGTTGACCTCATGCGTTTCAAAAAGGCAGGTCGTCAAGACGGCCGATCTTTTTGGAATCGCGAGCAGGTTCGATCGCCAAGGGTCAGACCGCGAAAGCAGAAAATGGCTATTCTGACTTAAGGTCAGGCCAAGGCGCTCAAGTCCAGTCATTCGTCATTTCGGCTCTTGAGAAAAAATGAGAAAAAAGGGACAGGCCATCAGTGAGAAAAAAGGGACAGGCCATCAGAGCAAGTAGCGGTCGATTCTGAGTTTTAGTTTAGTTTTCGGTGGGCCTGCGGTCCGAAATCTTGGATATGTTTCGCGGGAGTGGATTTTCCGCGCGATTAGAGGTGCTTCTGACGCAATGCTGCCGCTAAGACGAGCCACTCAGGTACCGGCGTCCTGTGGAGGCTGGTCCGGAGAAGATGTTGCCGCCTGGGATGGGCGTATTTGTTGTATGAACCTTTGTGTCAGGCTCTGATCGGCGTCAGCCTAAGGCGACGCGCAGTCATTAGATCGCCCCAGTCGCCACCACGCATGGGGCGGGCGCCGGTTTTTCGCTTTTCTCCAAACTG
>JBLHHU010000139.1:0-8942 GCA_047615735.1 Kiritimatiellia bacterium
GAAGTGTTATAAAAACAAGGGGTGTTGCACCCAGCGCGGCTGGGCCGAACAGACCGGTGAGCAATCCAGGCAGAAACCACTCTGCGGCAATGGTGGGAATGCCTGTTTCACAGACAAGTCGCGACACGACCAGAAAAACGAGCAGCAAAAATGTGACAAGGATCCAGGCAATGAAAAGATCAACGCCCATCGCACGGACAACAGCCGTCAGGGCAATATAGCAAATCAGGAAAATGCGCGCGGCCCATACGCCCCCCGGATCGACCTCCTCCTTGCGAAGCCCGGGAGTAATTGCCGTCAATAGAATGGGCCCATAATAGGCACGACCCGTGTAGGCAAGGATGAGTCCAAAAGCGATGAATCCACCGGCGCGAAACATATCCAGCTCGTTCGGCGAAACCATGTTTCCCGTGGCCAGATAGTACTGAACCCCTAACAAGGTGCCGATCGGAGCCGTCAGCCCAATCGACAGACTGACATCGGTGGGCACGAAATACGCAATGCCAATGATGGCAAAACTCAGCGGCATCCATTCCAAAAGAAACATCGTGGCATTCGAGGTTTTGATGACAGGAAAAAGGTTTTGCCATACCAGCGAATGCTCATTTTCTAGGCGAGGTACTTTACCAGGGAACCACACTTCGAGGTAGCGGAACATGATGAAGCAGAAGACAAAGAGAAAGGCGAACCAGAACAAACGATTGCGGTAAATGGCTCCGCCCAGACGCTTGCCGTCCTGTCGAATCAACGCATTGGCCACAGCAACGAGCGGATAGCGAAGCTGCTCATGCACGGTCCATTGTCGATGGACGAGGAACGACAAGGCAAACAAACATAGACTGAACACAACGAGTAAAGGCATCCAATGCAGCAACGGCTCCACCCAGGCGCTAAAGGGGATGTCCCGCAGCGACATCCCGCCCTGAATAAAGCCAAAGTGAACCTGTTCCCCAATGCTTCCGCCATCCTCACCCTTTGGGAAAAGGACGTCAGGCAAGCGCGTCGTGACCTGCGCCTCCTCCCAGATCGCATTTGTCGTCAACTCTTCGTAACGTACCAGGGCCAAATGGCGAACGAGGCTGCGAACCAGGCCTGGCACCCAGGCCGTGATCATCATCAAACAGAAAATGACAGCCAGTTCTTTGGTTCCAAGAGCGAAACGGCGGTTAATGCGTCCCCCAACGCGGTTCCATACAAAGGACAGCAGCACAATGGCCGAGAGCGGGATAATCGGCAGATAGCCGCGAATCGCTTTCTCCAGTTTGAGCACGTCGTAGCAGTAGCTAGGAAAGGTCGCGACGACAAGTACGCCGATCAGGCCCAAGAGGATGGATCGCGATGTAAACGCCCGCTCATTCATGAAACAAAATTCAATTCTTCGTACAGTTGTATATTAATAACGGATTATTGCGGAACAGGCCTGGATCAATGCGAGCGGTCACCTTTGAAGCACGTGGCCGTTCGAACGACCTGATGCGCATTAAACGAGGCCTTAAAGGCAGCGTAATTTTCGCGCGTCTCAAAGACCTGACTGTCATCCCAAAGCACGCGCCAGTCGCTGTCCGCTTCTGGCCAGAGAAAGACCTGCCCCTGAATCAGTCGGATATCGGCGTCGATGCCGGGATTGTCGACGCTGCCGTCGCCCGAAATACGCAAAACGTGCTCGGGTGACAGGATCTCCCGTGTTGCGCACATGAGATTGTCGTGGATGCGCCCGGGGTTCGTCGCCATGGCCACAAATCCACCACGTCCCTGTTCACGCTGTATGGCCCAGGCAAGGCAAACGCTGCCAACGGAGACACCGCATTCGGCCGCGATGGCCTGGATGACGGGATCTTCCAAATCGGAACGATGCGTCTTAAAGCGGTCACGCGCGGGCCTCCGGGGAGAGCCCAACGCCATGTAACCGGTGCACACAATGTTCTCGGAATCGAAATAGCGCCGCACGTCGGTCGACTGCATCAGCGGGTGCATCTCCATCTGATTCGCCACCGGTCGATCGGCCTCTGAAACATCACGCAGCAAGAGCTCCATGTCGGCACGCGTATGGTTCGAGGTGCCAACATCAACAATCTTGCCAGCCTTCTTCAACGCAAGAATTTCGGACCATGTTTCCATAAAGGCTTCATGGATGTACGGAACGGCATCCGGATTACGATGATCACCGCCGCATCCGGGCGTATGGACGTTTGGCCATGGCCAATGGTTCAAATACAGGTCGATCTTGTCGACACCAAGTGCCTCGAGCGTCGACTCCAGCGCAGGCGCAACATCTTTGGGTGCCATGTGGCCGTTCCAAAGCTTACCCGTGATAAAGAGATCGTCAACCGAGTCGATGTAGCCCTTGGCGATGGATTCGCGAATGGCCTCCCCAACAATGGCTTCGTTTTCGTAGGCGCGCGCGGTATCCAGATGACGCCATCCCATGCGGATGGCTTCGACCGTCGCATCTTTCATCAAATCCTGAGCCCAGTCCGAATGGAAAGTGCCATAGGCCGCTGCCGGCATCATCGCACCGCCTGGCAGGGGTAACTGACGGACCGTTGCGGGGTCAATACGCTCGAGTTGGCTCGTTGCAAGAGCAGATTCTGACATTCGCGGTCCTTTCAACTGATAAAAATGGTGTTCCTGCCGACACACGTACGTGCGATCTACAGATCAATCATGACTTTCAACGAGCGGTCGTATTCCTTGTCGATGAAGGCATAGGCTTCCTGAAACTGCTCGAATGGAAAATGTTTGGAAATGAGAGGTTCCGTTTTCACATCGCCTGATGCGATCCACTTGACGGCCTGCTCCCAATCCTCATGGCGATACATCATCGATCCCATCACGGTAAGTTCATGTTCACAGATAACCGACATGTCCACCTGCGGCTTGTCCCCATAGACGCCGACGATCAGTAGGGTCCCCCCTTTACCAATGCCAGCCACGAGCGACGTCAAACTGAGTTCCACGCCCGACACTTCCATGGCCACGTCGTAGCCATCAGGTCCAAACACGCGCTTTGCCGCTTCAGACAAGGGTTCTTGCGACACATTACATGTGGCGCTGATGCCGACTTGCTTTGCCACATCGAGACGGAAGTCACTGATGTCGGTGATGAGCACCTTTGCGGCCCCTCGACTCATACAGCCCTGCGCAACCACGTTGCCAATCGTGCCCGCGCCCGCAACCACCACGTTTTTGCCACGCAAATCGCCTGCCCGCGCCGTGGAATGCGCTGCAACAGCGACAGGTTCGACGAATGCGCCCTGGTCGGGCGTAAAATCGGCTGGCAACTTGACCAGTTTATCGGTTTCCGTGACAAAAAGGTCCTGTGCCGAGCCCGGCGCCTGAAATCCACGAACTTTCAGTGACTCGCACGCATTGTATTGCCCGCGCCGGCATGGCGAACAGCTACCGCACACCTCTTGAGGTGTCGCCGTCACCTTGTCGCCGATAGAGACGCCTTCGACACCCGGCCCCACAGACTCGATCACACCGGCATATTCGTGCCCCTGGATCAGCGGATAGGTCACAAAGGGGTGTTTTCCGTGAAAAACATGGATATCAGACCCGCATACGCCGATACGTTGGACACGAATCCGTACCTGATTTTCGCCAGGGAGCGGAACATCGGCCTCGCGAAACGCTATTTTGCCGGGTGCGGTCATCACAGCTTGTCGCATGGCGTCTCCTGAGAAATCCAAAAACAGTCGTTTTTCGTTAAAACGGGGAACGAAAAGACGACGCGAAATGGTGAATCTTAGGCCATTTATCAGGTCACAAGCAAGCTTAGGCGCATTCTGACGGTGTCTTTTGAACTGGATCGGTCAAGCTAGGCGGATTGTCAGCAATTTCGCCCGCAATGGTCACCCGTCGTGCTCCTGCATCCACACAAGCATTTCGCCGGGTTTACGATGCGCCCATAACGCATACGGAATGGCCGTTACGGGCGTTTTGCGGTATCGCGGCGCGCGGTTGCTGTAAAGTTGATCGTCATTCTTGTCCCACGCACGCTGCAA
Source organism: Kiritimatiellia bacterium (assembly GCA_047615735.1). Lineage (GTDB taxonomy): Bacteria > Verrucomicrobiota > Kiritimatiellia > UBA8416 > JAIOPI01 > JAPKCZ01. Next base: position 4,008 of record JBLHHU010000139.1, read on the forward strand.
TGCGTTCGTTTTCAGGACCACCGTTCCACCGAGAAGATCAGGCGCAGCGACCTTGGAGATCTTGGCCTTACGGGGCAGTCGAAGATCATTAAGCGCCCCGCCGTTGTCGACTTCCTCAAGGCAGTAAACCACGGGCCCGCGCTTCAACGCCACGCGTCCGCAGGTCTGACGCGCCTCGGGTGGTGCGACAATCCGTTCAGCAGGCATCGGCAGGACGAGTTCGATTGTGTCGCCAGCCTTCCAGGTGCGATCGATGCAGGCGTAGCCCTTACGGGTGATCGGCTTTAAGGCCACGGCCTTACCATTAATCGCGAGCTTGGGTGCACGACACCAGCCGGGTAGACGCAGCCTGACGGCGAAAGCCGTTGGCTTTTTGGGCGAAATTTTCAGACGCACCTTTTCCTTATAAGGGTAGTCCGTCTTTTGGACGACGTTAACGGTCTGACCGCCGAGCGTGAGCTCGGTGCGACTGTTGATGTAGAGGTGCACCGTCAGATCCTTGCGTCCTGACGAATAAATATAGCTTCCCAGCGAGGCCAACAGCCGGACAACATTGGTTGGACAGCATGCGCAGCCGAACCAGGCACTTCGCCGATAGTGAAACTCAGACCCAGCATGGCTGCGCGCATGCATTTCCGGATGCACAGCAAGCGGGTTGTCATAGAAAAAGGTGTCGCCTTCGAGCGCCACGCCGCTGAGCACGCCGTTGTATAGCGCCAATTCCATGACGTCTCCGTAATCACCGTCTAAGTCGGCATGCAGCATTCGATGGGCCCAGAAAACGAGACCAATCGCGGCGCAGGTTTCAAGATAAGCCATTTCGGTAGGCAAGTCGTAATCCGTCGTAAATCCTTCGTTGGATGCTGTTGGGCCAATGCCCCCCGTCACGTGCATCCGGCGCCGCGTCACATTTTGCCAAAGTGTTTTGCAGGCCTTGAGTAAGCTCTTGTCACCCGTCTCGGCGGCAACATCGGCCATCCCGCAAAACTGGTACATGGCGCGAACGGCATGACCGACAACCTCTTTCTGCTCACGAACGGGAAGGTGCGACTGGTTGTAATGGTGCGTGCCGTGACGCGCTTGCCCGGCCTTCTCGCCACGTGCTTTTGCCTCTTTCTCAAAGTAGTGCGGCTTTTGTCCGCGTTCGTTCACGAAGAAGGCGGCCAGATCCAGATAACGACGCTCGCCCGTCGCGTCGCTGAGCTTGACCAGCGCGAGTTCGATCTCCTGATGACCGGGGTAGCCGCGCTTCTGGCCGCGACGCGGGCCAAAGGTCGCGTCAATGTAATCAGCGTAGCGACAGATAATATCCAGGAAACTGCGTTTGCCGGTGGCGTGGAAATGCGCCACTGCGGCTTCCATTAAGTGCCCGGCGCAATAGAGCTCATGACAGTCCCGCAGATTCGTCCAGCGCTGATCTGCTGCGACGACCGTGAAATGGGTATTCAGGTAACCGTCCGCGTGTTGGGCTTTCGCCATGGCAGCGATCACGCTGTCCAATTTGGCTTCCAGCTTCCGGTCCGGATAATTCACGATGCTGTACGCGACCGCTTCCATCCATTTGGCAACATCCGAGTCCCAGTAGATATGGGGCTTCTTGGTGTTCCCTTCTTTCCACGTCAAATCCCACGCAGCCAATCGGCCGGTGCTTTTAAGATGCCGGTACTCAATCGGCATCGTCACCGCACGATTGGTTTCGAGACGCTTTTCCCAGAACCCCGCGTCGATTGCCACATGGTTGAATAATACCGGTTTACGCGCTGCCATGACGTTTCCCTATTTCCGGTTATCAAATGTTTTTACAATACAAACTCGAGCGTGCATGAACCGAAACACCTTATGTGGTCTTACTTCAAGGCGCAAGCACGTCTGTGACGTAAATTGAGGGCATCGAGGGGCATGCCGATGCTACGGTCGCCGTTTTGGCGGATTCAATCCTGTGACGGCCAACGCCGTCACGATCAAGAAGCCACCAACGATACTCTGCGCGCTATACATCTCGCCCCCGATGGTCCATGCAAAGGCGGCAGCGAACACAGGTTCAAGGGCCACGATAAGCGACACGCGAAGGGCTGAAAGCGTGCGCTGAGCCAGCAGCATGATCACAAACGCGGACAGTGTTGGGAACAAGCCTAGGAAAATGATCGCCACCCACGTCGAGGTGCCCGTCACAGCGAAGGATCGCCCGGTTGCCGCACTGATCAGCACGCACATGATGCCGACCAACATGAACTGCTGGCAGCTGATGCGAATAGGATCCGCACCCGCTTTCATATAGCGATCCCCGAAGAGGAGATGAAGGGCATACGCGGCCGCGGATAAAATCGTCATCACATCCCCGATATTGACGTCACGCATTCCGCCCGTCAGGACCCATAAGCCGGCCAGCGACACGACACAGGCGATCCACTCGATGATATTTGGGCGGGTTTTGAACGCGGCAATCATCAAGACGGGCACAAAGAGCACGAACAGGCCTGTGATAAAGCCGGAATTCGTCGCGGTGGTGTACTGAAGCCCAACGGTCTGCGCGATGTACAGCCCCGCCAAGCAAACGGACAAGATCGCCCCTTTGCCGAAATCGCGAAACAGCGGACGCCGTTTCACAAGCAACCAAACCAGAAGCACCACACCGGCGATCAAGAATCGGTAGGCCACCATGGTGACAGGGTCCACGCCGACGAGCGCATCCTTGACCGTAACGAAGGTTGCGCCCCAGACGATCGCGGCATACACCAAGCCAATGTGGGCCCACATGGAGGCCCTTCGTATCCTCATACCTCGTTCATCCAGATAACCATGGGACTCTGCTCGCGATTGGCCAACGCGTAAGACGGTATGGCCGTCACGGCAACCGTCGTGCCGTCGGAATCGACCGCTTCACCCGCAAGCGCGGTCACACCGCCCAGCAAATCGGGGCGAAACGCGGCCGCAAACGCTGTGTCACGTGGAACGGACACAGACGCAAGATCCAATCCCGGGTTATCGTTGCCTTCCAGGCAATAGACCACGGGCCCGCGCATGAGCACGACCTTGCCCTGATCATCTGTAACGTTTGGATGGGCATACACACGACGAACCGGCATGGGCAAATCCAGTTCAACAACATCGCCCTCCTGCCAGCGTCGCTCTACATGAAGATATCCGTCCTCTTGCGCGACGACTTCGGTTGCTTCGCCATTAATGAGCAACGCGACCGAAGGGACTGGGGTTTCGTCGACATGATACAGATCGCCAGGGACAGGCTGATTCTTGGCCCACCCGGGCAGACGCAGACAAAGCGTAAACGTTGATGCTTCGCTGGGGGACACGGTCATGTGGATTTGTCCGCTCCACGGATAGTCCGTTTGCTGTTCAATAACAACGCGGACCCCATCGTCCAATTGCATCGACGCTTCACCAGCAAGATACAGGTTCACAACGATTCGGTCGGCATCTTGTGCGTAGGCCAAACCACCAACCTGTGGAATGATGCGCGCAAGGTTCGTTGGGCAACAGGCTATGCCGATCCATTCACGCCGCGTGGCCCCCTCGGCGCTATAGAGGTGGTTTTCGTAGAAGAACTGGTCGCCGGAAATCGCAATGCCGGACAACATCCCGTTGTACATCGTCAACTCCATCACATCGACGTATCGGGTATCCCCTTTCAACAATGCCATGCGATGCTGGAAAAGCACGTGCGCAATAGCCGCGCAGGATTCACAATAGGCCCACTCGTTCGGGAGCAAATACGGATCCCCAAAACCTTCATCACCATATTGGCCAGAACCAATACCGCCGGTAATGTACAATTTACGTGTGACGATGTCCTCCCAAAGATGATCCAAGGCGTTGGCATAGTCGGGTGCCTGCATGAAGCGCACCATGTCCACCATGCCCGCATACATATACGTCGCGCGCACGGCATGACCGATAACTTCATGCTGGTCGACAACCGGTTTGTGATCCTGCATACGCCCATTTCGTATGGCGAGCTGGGCATGCCAGAATTCGCGCCGCTGTTCGCCCTCCAATTCACCTTCGGGTTTTTCGGGTTCGACTTGAGACGCAGGATCGAAAGGTAGTCGCGCATCCCCATGTGCATGGCCACGTTCATCCAAAAAGAAACGCGAGAGTTCGAGATAGCGACGTTCGCCGGTCGCGCGATAAAGCTTCACCAAGGCCAGTTCAACGCCTTGATGCCCATCGACATCATAGCGTTTACCTGGGCCGAACAGACGATCAATGTGATCCGCAAAGCGTTGCGCGGCGTGTAGCACGCGGGCATTCCCGCTAAAGCGATAATGTTCAACCGCCATTTCGAAAAAGTGACCCGCGTTGTACATCTGATGCATCTTGCGCAAATCATCCCAACGTTGGTCCTGATCTTTGATCATCCAATAGGCGATCAGAAAACCATCGGCCTCCTGTGCGGCAAGGACGCGATCAAGAATAGCCTCCACGCGCTGCTGCAATGCCTCGCCGGCACCGTTCTGCAAACAGAACATGGCACCTTCCAAGGTCTTATGTAGGTCGGAGTCAAACGCGGCGTGGCCTTGTAAATCCCCGTCAAACACACCGGCCGCTTTGTCGAAATTGGTAACGTGCCCGCGCTCCTCGAGAAAGTTGAGCGCATGATGGACCGTCACCTCGTTGTGGGTGCTCTGCCGGGGACCCCAGAACCCGTCACGTAAGCGGACGTGGGCGCTGTGGACCTCACGCAATCCGAGTACCGGGGGAAGATCAGAGAAGACCTGCGACGCTGAATGCTTTTGGGTAGCGTCTGATGCCATAGCGTCTCGAGATGTCATGTACAGGATCCTTTAACCGCGCAATCGAAGAATCGACACTGAATATCAAACCCTTGAAAAAGGAAAGCTTGATCTGTGCGACGCAGCGGTAAAGAATGGCCCGAGGAGTCAGGGGTCAGGAGTCAGGATTCAGGGGTCAGGGGTC